>NZ_QTPQ01000035.1:0-92955 GCF_003853425.1 Burkholderia sp. Bp9140 | reverse complement strand
TGAAATACAAAACGCCCGATGCGGTGCATCGGGCGTTTTAGGTCAAAACTACTGTCAACCTATTCCAGGACTTGACACCGGCGTCGAATCGACACGCGCACTCACGGCAGCATTTATTCGCGCACTGACGTCACGATGCATCGACGATGTGTTGCCGCACATGCCCTCCTCCCTAGCGCCGCAACCAAACCATCAAATTGTTTTGGTTCGCGACCTCAAATACTGTTGACAGATCCTTCAGACACGCTAGAATAGCGGTCTTCGCATCGCAGCAAGCGAAACGTGCCCAGGTGGCGGAATTGGTAGACGCACTAGGTTCAGGTCCTAGCGGTGGCAACATCGTGGAGGTTCGAGTCCTCTCCTGGGCACCATCTGTTTTTTGAAAAGGTCGGCTTTTAGCCGGCCTTTTTTCATTTCCGCTCCGGAAGCGCAATACCCCCTCACATCGCGCTCATACCGTCCCGGTGACGCGCACGGTGTGCCGAATCCCCTCCCTCGCCATCTTCGCGTAAGGGCAAATCGCCTCGGTCTCCGCGACGAGCTCACGGGCATCATCGGCGCCAACCCCCGGCATGCTGACCTCGACGTCGAGCGCGATCGCAAACAAACCATCCGCAGGGTCGCGCTGAAACGTTGTACTGGCCGAGATCACGAGATTGGCCGGCAGTCGAATCCGGCGTTTCGTCGCAACCAGCGTCAACGCACCATGAAAACATGCCGCGAAACCGGCCGCGAACAGCTGCTCCGGATTCGTGCCGCCACCCGCGCCGCCCAGTTCAACCGGCAGGCGCAACGACACATCGAGCTCGCCGGTTGCCGAACGCGCATGCCCGGACGATCGTCCATGCGCCGATTCGCCGCCGATGACGGTCACCGTCGTCGCGTAAAGCGGCAGCGGTTCGCTGCCGGTGTAAGGATCGAGGAGCGATATCGAGGGACGCGTCGCGCGATGCATGTTTTTCTCCCGAATAGAACAGACGCAGGACGACTTCCGCCGCACCGCGTCGAATGAACAAGCGGCCCAGCCGGTGCCGCTCCACCCGGCCCCGGCAGGCATCGCCCCGCGTTCGGGCCGTCGTGTCATACGCAGCCCGACGGGCAATCGTGACGCACGGCAAGCAGCAAATCCATCAGACGAATTCGAAAATTTCCGGTAGCGCACCGTCCGCCCACGGCCCGCAAACCCACGCCCCGCCTTCATCTCCGGACGAAACCGGGATTTCCCTAGGCTGACACGCCGCCGCTCACGCGGTTAAATAAATCAACGTGATTTATTTAATGCGTCGACAGCCGACGCAACATGGAAGGAGACGCCATGAGAAGCCCGCACATCGGCCAGGGAAGCAACTCGGCCAACGTGCGCCGTTACAACGAGCGCCTGCTGCTGAAGACGCTGCGCCGTGCGGGCAGCGCGTCGAAGGCCGACCTCGCCCGCCTTGCGAGCATGACGGGCACGGCGGTCGGCAGCATCATCGCGTCGCTGGCCGACGCGAAGCTGATCCAGTTCGCCGGCCGCACCGAAGGCCAGCGCGGCCAGCCGGCGTCGCTGATCCGTCTCGATCCGCGCGGCGCGTTCGGCATCGGCGTCCATCTCGACCGGATGCGCATCGAGACGGCGCTCGTCAATTTCGCGGGCGACGTGCTCGGCCGCCGCTCGCACGACACGCTGCTCCCCCCGCCCGCCGACGTGCTCGAGATCGTGCGGCGCGACATCGATGCGATGCAGGATCTGCTCCCCGAACATGAACGTGCACGCCTGACTGGCGTCGGCGTCGCCCAGCCGTACAACCTCGGCGCATGGATGCGCGAGCTCGGCCTCGCCCCCGATACGTTCCTTGCGTGGGAAGACATCGATTTCGCGAGCGACCTCGGGCGCACGCTTTCGCTGCCCGTGTTCGGCGAAAACGACGGCAACGCGGCCGCGATCGCCGAGCTGTTCTACGGGTACGGCCGGCAGTGCGACGACTTTGTGTACCTGTTCATCGGTCCCGCGATCGGCGGCGGCATCGCGATCGACGGCGACTGCCTGCGCGGCGTGACCGGCAATGCCGGCGACATCGCCGTGATTCCCGTGCCGCCGAGCCGGCTGGCGTCCGCACCGCCGCCGCGTGGCCCGTGGGACATCCTGCTCGCCCGCGCGTCGCTGCATGCGCTCGTGCGCCATCTGCGCCATCACGGCGAGACGGTCGAGAACCGCGCCGACCTCGAGGCCTGCATCGCGCGCGGCCTGCCGGCGGTCGACGAATGGATCGACGACTGCGTCGACGCGCTCGCACCGGCATTGCGCGCGGTGCTGTGCGTCGTCGATGCGCCGGTGGTGGTGCTCGACGCCGATACCGACGCCGGCCTGCTCGATGCGGTGACGACCCGCCTGCGCGCGGCCCTCGTCGCCACCGCGCCGGAAGCACGCGGCACCCCGACGCTCGTGCGCGGCACGTTCGGCGCCGACGCCGGCGCGATCGGCGCCGCGACACTGCCGATGTTCTTCAACTTCTCCCCGCGGGCCGGCATCCTCAAGGGCGCCCGCACCGAATCGCAGGAGGTCAACCATGTCGCAATCTGAGTCGCCCCGACCGCTGCTTGAGATGCGCCGGATCAGCAAGACGTTTCCGGCCGTGCGCGCGCTCGACAACGTCAGCCTGACCGTCTATCCGGGCGAGATCCATTCGCTGATGGGCGAGAACGGCGCGGGCAAATCGACGCTGATGAAGATCCTGTCGGGTGCATACCGCGCCGACGCCGGCGGCGAGATCCTGATCGACGGCGAGCGCATCGACGTCGACGGCCCGCTCGCCGCGCGCGATGCGGGCGTCGCGGTGATCTACCAGGAGCTGTGCCTCTCGCCGAACCTGACCGTCGCGGAAAACATCTACGTCGGCCGCGAACTGCGGCGCGGCAACCGGCGCTGGGGCACGATCGACCGCGCGGCGATGGCGCGCGGCTGCCAGGACGTGCTCGCACGCCTCGGTGCACCGTTCGGTCCGGACACGCTCGTCGGCACGCTGTCGATCGCCGAGCAGCAACTCGTCGAGATCGCGCGCGCCGTGCACACCCGTGCACGCATCCTCGTGATGGACGAACCGACGACGCCGCTGTCGTCGCGCGAGACCGAGCACCTGTTCGGCCTGATCCGCCAGCTGCGCGAGGAAGGTCTCGCGATCATCTACATCAGCCACCGGATGGCCGAAATCTACGAACTGTCCGACCGCGTGTCGGTGCTGCGCGACGGATCGTACGTCGGCACGCTCGAGCGCGAATCGCTGTCGGCCGAGCGGCTCGTCGCGATGATGGTGGGTCGCGACATCTCCGGTTTCTACAAGAAGGAACATGCGCCGTACGACCCCGGCCACCTGCTGCTGTCGGTGCGCGACATCGCCGACGCCGAGCGCGTGCGCGGCTGCAGCCTCGACCTGCATGCCGGCGAGGTGCTCGGCATCGCGGGGCTCGTCGGCGCGGGCCGCACCGAACTCGCGCGGCTGATCTTCGGCGCGGAGCCGCGCACGCGCGGCGACGTGAAGCTGGGCGAGCGCACGTTCGGCGCGCATTCGCCGCGCGACGCGATCGACGCCGGCCTCGTCTACCTGACGGAAGACCGCAAGCGCCAGGGCCTGTTCCTCGACATGAGCGTGCGCGACAACATCAACATCTCCGTATGCAACCGCGATGCGCGGCTCGGTGCGCTCGACCTCGCACGCGGTGCCGAACGCGCACGCGACGCGATCGCATCGCTGTCGATCCGCGTGCCGAACGCGAACGTGAACGTCGGCGCGCTGTCGGGCGGCAACCAGCAGAAAGTGCTGCTGTCGCGCCTGCTCGAGACGAAGCCGCGCGTGCTGATCCTCGACGAACCGACGCGCGGCGTCGACATCGGCGCGAAATCCGAGATCTACCGGATCATCAACGAACTGGCCCGCGCGGGCGTCGGCGTGATCGTGATCTCGAGCGAGCTGCCGGAAATCATCGGCGTCGCCGACCGCGTGCTCGTGATGCGCGAAGGCGAGATCGCCGGCGAACTCGGCGGCCACACGCACACGCCCATCACGCAGGAAGCGATCATCGCGCTCGCCACCGGCTCGCAGGCCGAACTCGCCGACGCGCACTGACCACGGCCCTTCATTCCTCTCTTATATCCAGGTACCGACATGATCAACCCGACCAAGCAGCGGAACCTCGCTTCCGCGACGGCCCATCCGGTGGCCAACCGTACGCCGCTGATGCGCGGCGCCGATCATCGCGCGCGCATGCAGTCGCTGATGCGCACCGCCGGCATGCTGCCGGTGCTGCTGGTCCTGTGCATCGGCTTCGGGTTCCTGACCGACGGCTTCTTCACGCTGCAGAACCTGTCGATCGTCACGCAGCAAGCATCGATCAACATCGTGCTCGCGGCCGGCATGACGTTCGTGATCCTCACGGGCGGCATCGACCTGTCGGTCGGCTCGGTGCTCGCCGCGTCGGCCGTCGCCGCGCTGCTCGCGTCGACCATCCCCGGCTGGGGCTGGCTCGGCGTGCCGATCGCACTCGTCGTCGGCCTCGTGTTCGGCGCGATCAACGGCGGCCTGATCTCGTTCCTGCGCCTGCCGCCGTTCATCGTCACGCTCGGCGCGATGACGGCCGTGCGCGGCGTCGCCCGACTGATCGGCAACGACACGACCGTCTTCAACCCGCAACTGCCGTTCGCATTCATCGGCAACGGCACGATCCTCGGCGTGCCGTGGCTCGTCGTGATCGCCTGCGCGGTGATCGCGCTGTCGTGGTTCATCCTGCGCCGCACGGTGCTCGGGATGCGGATCTATTCGGTCGGCGGCAACCCGGAAGCCGCACGGCTGTCGGGCATCAACGTGCGGGCGATCCAGCTGTTCGTGTATGCGGCCTCGGGCCTGCTCGCCGGTCTCGGCGCGGTGATGTCGGCCGCGCGGCTCTATGCGGCCAACGGCCTGCAGCTCGGCCAGTCGTACGAACTCGATGCGATTGCCGCGGTGATCCTCGGCGGCACGAGCTTCGTCGGCGGCGTCGGTTCGATCGTCGGCACGCTGATCGGTGCACTGATCATCGCGGTGCTGACCAACGGCCTCGTGCTGCTCGGCGTGTCCGACATCTGGCAGTACATCATCAAGGGGCTCGTGATCATCGGCGCCGTCGCGCTCGACCGCTATCGCCAGCGCGACTCGGCCCGCACCTGACACGCATCCCTCACCATTCAACCACCAGGGCGCAGGCAGGTCCTCCTGCGCCCGTCCGCCAACGGACCTTCCGGAGACACAACGACATGTTCAAGCACAAAGCCGCCCTGACCGCCGTCGCCTGCGCGCTCGCATTCGGCACCGCCGCCGCCCATGCAGCCGACAAGCCGCTGAAATCGATCGGCGTCACGGTCGGGTCGCTCGGCAACCCGTACTTCGTCACGATCGTGAAAGGCGCCGAAGCGCGCGCGAAACAGCTCAACCCGAACGCGAAGGTCACCGCGGTGTCGGCCGACTACGACCTGAACAAGCAGTTCACGCAGATCGACAACTTCATCTCCGCGCATGTCGACATGATCCTGCTCAACGCGACCGACCCGAAGGCGATCGAGCCGGCGGTGAAGAAGGCGCAGGCGGCCGGCATCACGGTCGTCGCGGTGGACGTCGCGGCCGCCGGCGCGAACGCGACCGTGCAGACCAACAACGTGAAGGCAGGCGAGCTGGCGTGCGACTACCTCGCGAAGAAGCTCAACGGCAAGGGTAACGTGATCATCGAGAACGGCCCGCAGGTGTCGGCCGTGATCGATCGCGTGAACGGCTGCAAGACCGTGCTCGCGAAGAACCCGGGCATCAAGCTGCTGTCGAGCGACCAGGACGGCAAGGGCTCGCGCGAAGGCGGGATGAACACGATGCAGGGCTACCTGACGCGCTTTCCGAAGCTCGACGGCGTGTTCACGATCAACGACCCGCAGGCGATCGGCAGCGATCTCGCGGCGAAACAGCTGAATCGCCCGAACATCGTGATCACGTCGGTCGACGGCGCACCCGACATCGAGGTGGCGCTGAAGTCCAACACGCTCGTGCAGGCGTCGTCGAGCCAGGATCCGTGGGCGATGGCGCAGCAGGCCGTCAACGTCGGCTACGGCATCATGAACGGCCAGAAGCCGGCCAACCCGATGATCCTGATCGAGCCGACGCTCATCACGCGCGACAACGTGAAGGGCTACAAGGGCTGGAGCAGCCCGCGCTGAGCGCACGCTGCGACCTGCGCCCCCGGGCGGTGCCGGGCCGCGTCGCCGCGCGCGGCGCCGGCCCTGCCCGTCCGCTCACCTCAACCGCTGCACCGCCGCGCGACACGCCGCGGCACAAGGTTTCGACATGACGACGACGCTCCCCCGCCTGATCGTATTCGGCGAAGCGCTGACCGATTTCATCCGCGACGACGCGCAGCACTGGCGCAGCGTCGCCGGCGGCTCGTGCTGGAACGTGGCGCGCGTCGGCGCGCGGCTCGGTGTGCCGACCGCGTTCGCCGGCACGGTCAGCCGCGATATCTTCGGCGACGAACTGATGCGCAGGAGCGCCGATGCCGGGCTCGACCCGCGCTTCATGCGACAGGTCGACCGCGCGCCGCTGCTCGCGATGGTCGTGTCGAAACAGCCGCCCGACTATTTCTTCATCGGAGAGAACAGCGCCGATCTCGCGTTCGATCCCGCCGACCTGCCCGACGGGGCGCTTGACGCTGCCGAGATCGTGCATGTGGGCTCGCTCGGCGTCGTGCGCGAGCCGCTCGCGTCGCGCCTGATCGAGGTCGTGCAGGCTGCACGCGCGGCCGGCAGGCGGATCTCGTTCGACCCGAACTATCGCGCGCCGATGGCCACGCCGTCGAATCCCGACACGCTGCGCCGGCTGGCCGGTCTCGCCGACTGGATCAAGGTGTCCGATGAGGATTTGCGCGGCCTGTTCCCCGAACTCGACGAAGCCGCCGCGCTCGCGCAATTGCGCGCCTGGGCGCCCGACGCGACCGTGCTCGTCACGCGCGGCGCGGCCGGCATGCAGCTCCTGCATCGCGACATCGCGCTGTTCCAGCCGGCGTTCGCGACCGAGGTCGCCGACACCGTCGGCTGCGGCGACGCCAGCATCGGCGGCTGGCTCGCCAGCCAGCTCATGCACCCCGACGCATCGATCGCCGGCCATCTGCGCTACGCGGCAGCCTGCGCTGCTGTCGCCTGTGCGCATGCAGGCGCGTATGCTCCGACGGCTGCCGAAGTTGCCGATGTCGTGGCCAGCCGCGCGACCGCCGAACCGGCCGACGCCGCGCTATCGCATTAGGCTGCATCGGAAAGCATCAGGCGCGCATACGCACCGCCGAGTCACGTGCCGCCCTTCCCGACGTTACCGCCATTACCACCATGACCGCGCGCCTGCAGCAGTTGCAGGCTCTCGTCGACACTCAGCTCGGACATCGCATCGTCGCGCAGCGTATCGTCCGCCGCGCGGCGCAGCGCATGCAGCGCGTGCTCCTTGATCCGCACGATCGCAAGCTGCAGCCCGCGTGCCGCGCATTCGGCCGCGAACGTGCGCAACGACTCGATCGTCGTGCCGTCGACATCCGGCGTTTCCTCGAGACTCAGGATCACGACATGCGTGGCGGGCGCGGCCTTCATCAGCGCGCGCACGCGATTGAGCATCCGGTCTGCGTTCGCGAAGAACAGCTGCGCCTCGGGCCGCACGATCAGCACGCCGGGCACCGGTTTCGCGTCCTCGTGGATCGCGACATCGACGAAATCGTGGCTCTCGCGCAGCCGGCCGAGCACGCTGACGTTCGGCTCGGACAGCTTGCGCAGCGTCAGCAGCAGGTTCACGCCGATCGCCGCGAGCAGCCCATGCAGCACACCGAGCACCAACACCGCGAGCACCGCGGCGACCACGACCAGCCGGTCGCGATGCCAGTCCCAGTACGGCCGGAACACCGACGGATGCAGCGAATGGCTGACCGCGAAGATCACGATCGCCGCGAGCACGGGCTCCGGCGTGCGTGCGAGCTGCGGCAGCAGCAGCCACACGATCAGCGCGACCACGCCGGCTGCCCACAGGCTCGAGAAGCGCGATTGCGCGCCAGCCGCCTCATTCGCCGCAGTCGCCGAATAGCCGGCGCCGACCGGCATCCCGTGCAGCAGCCCCGACACGAGATTTGCGCAGCCGATCGCGACCAGATCGCGATTTGCCGACACGCTGTCGCCGTGCTTCAGCGCGAAGTTGCGGATCGATCCGTACGACTCGGCATACAGGATCAGCATCAACGCGAACGCGAGTTCGATCGTCTGCATCCACGCGTTGCGGTCGAGAGGCGGCAGGCCGAACTCGATATGCTGGAAGTCGATATGGCCGACGATCGCGATCCCGTACTGCTTCCAGTCGACCACGTAGCCTGCCGCGATCGCCAGCACGATCACGACGAGCGTGGCCGGCACGCGCTTGCTGCGCCCGAGCAGGAACAGCAGCGCGAGCGCGGTCGCGCCGAGCGCGACGCTCGCGAGGTTCGCATGCGGCGCGCCGATGACGAGCTCGAGCGCGACATGCGGCGCATCGCCGTGCTGCACGGAAATCGCGAGGATCTTCGGCAACTGCTTGATGACGATCGTCAGCGCGAGGCCGAACGTGAAACCGCGCAGGACCGGACGCGCGACGAAATCCGACATGCCGCCGAGCCGCGCGACGCCTGCCAGGATGAACAGCACGCCGGTCATCGCGACGAGTGCGGCCGCCAGCGCGAGTTGCGCGGCGAGCGCCATCCCCGATTCGGCCAGCACGGTCGCCGCGAGCACGGCGGCCGACGACGAGGTCGACGACACGATCGCAAAGCGGCTGCTGCCGGTCAGCGCGTAGACGACGAGTCCCGACAGCAGCGCGATGAGACCGGCCTGCGGCGGCAGGTTGGCGAGCCCCGCATACGCGACCGCCTCGGGAATCAGCAGCCCGGCGATCGACAGGCCGGCCAGCGCATCGAGGCCGATGCGCCGCGTGGGCGGCGGCGTTGCCGCATCGAGTGCAGCGAAATGCTCGGGATGCTGCGGGCCGGCATCCGGACGGGTCGGGGCGGTCGTCATGAGGCAGCAGGCACCGGGCCGTATCAGGGTTTGATGGCGATGACACCCGACCAGCCGGGCAGATAGCGCGCGTCCTGGTCGTGTGCACGGCGCAGCGAGATATCGAGCGCCTTCGAGAAGTTCTTGCGAATCTGGTCGAGCGTCACGTGCTGGCGCAGGTAGTCGGCCCACAGGAATTCGCTGAACGGCGTCGCATCCTTCGCATAGCCGCCGGCCGTGCGCAGTTCGCCCGCGAGGCTCCGGTACGGATCGTCCTCGAGCCCCGTCAGCACCTTCGGCAGATGCGCGTAGTCACGACGCGAGCCATCCGCGCCGAACGGGTGCACCCACTGGTTGTGTTCCATCATCCGCCAGAAGATCGTGTCATCGAGCCAGGACAGATCCTTCAGCAGCATCGCGTTCACGCGCGTCTCCCCCTCCTCGATCAGTGCGAGGCCGAGATGGTGGTGATCGGTGATGTAATGAAGCCCGCCCGGGCCGAGGACGGCCGGAAACCAGTGCGATTCGATCGCGGCCTTGCGCGCACGCTTGTCGAGCGTTTTCCAGTGCTTGCGCTTCGCTTTCACCTCGCGATAGCCGACCGTCATTTGCGTCGGACGCAGCGCGTCGAGCCGGACGGGAATGAGATGAACGTCGTTGCCGAGTGCCATGGTCGTACCCCATGTTGCGAATTTCCGGCAACGATACTCCTGATCGTGCGAACCGTTAATACGTCTCGACCTCGATACGCATGCGCTTGATCATCGCTGACGGCAAGCCGCGCAGCCGCGTCGCGTTGCCACGTCATGCGCGCAGGTCGTCGCGCTCGAGACGATGACGCACGTAAGGAATCCCGTCGTGCACGACGCTCACGCGCCGCATCCCGAGCTTGCGTGCGACGTTCAGCGAGCCCTGGTTCGCTTCCGCGATATCGGCGATCACGCGCGGCAGCCGCACGGTGTCGAATGCGTGATGCACGGCGGCCGCCGCCGCCTCGCTCGCGATGCCTCGCCCCCACGCAGCGCGCACAAGCCGCCAGCCGATCTCGACGTCGCGCGCGCCGTCCGCATAGTCGGGAATCAGCAGGATCCAGCCGATGAACGCGTCGGGCATGGCCCTCTCGAAGATCGACCAGTAGCCGAGCCCCGGCGGATAGTCGCGCGTGATCCGGTGCGTGACGAAGCGGCGGTGTTCGCCCGGATCGTGCCACGGGCCGGCGATGTACCGCGTGACCTCGGGATCGCGATCCATCTCGATGCTCGCGTCGAGGTCGGCCAGCACGCGCGGGCGCAGCCACAGCCGCTCGGTCTCCAGGACGGGCAACGTGGCAACGGATGGTTCGGTCATCGGGATTCCTGATTCGGTGGCGATGCGCAGCGCGCGCATGACATCACTGCTACAAAATGCCTTCCGGAATGATACAGACGCCTGACGCTTGTTTCGCGCGGCTCCGTTTCAGTTTTCTCAATAGTTCATTTCATAGGGATTATTCCCGATTCGCGGTTATCGCGCCCCACATCGCACGGCACCGCGGCCCACACTCGAGCCATGCCCCCCGCGCCGCGCGCAAGCCGGGCCGGCATCCGCCTGCAGATCGTGAGCGCGCAAGCCAACGAGGAGACCTCGGACATGAGCTGGACCCGCGAATAGCGCAACGTCACGATCGCCGCCTACCTCGGGTGGACGCTCGACGCGTTCGATTTTTTCCTGATGGTCTTCGTGCTGAAGGACATCGCCGCCGAATTCGCGTCGACGATCCCCGCCGTCGCGTTCGCGCTCACGCTGACGCTCGCGATGCGCCCGATCGGCGCGCTGATCTTCGGCCGGTAATGCGACGATGCAGGCATCGCTCGCGGTTTCGCAGGGCAACAACTACGGTTTCGCGCTGGCACTCGTGGCCGGTATCGTGGCCGTCGTGATTGCCGTGCTGATCCTGTTCAGCCGAGAGCGGCGCGGCATCGACATGACGCAATCCGTCAATACGCGTACCACCGTCGGCTGAGCCCGCGTGTTGCCGCATTGCACCATCGCGTGCGCCTCGTCCCGCCGGGGCGACATGCGATGTTTTCCGCACCTGCACATCGAACTAGAGGAATTTGTCCAGATTCCCCGCTTGCCCGCGCCGCCCGCGTTTTTTTATCTTAATAAAAACGACTGTTTGAATCAGACAAACAAATCACCTGTTCGCGGCCGGGCGACCGGCATTGGGAGGCGGGACATGGCAGTAAGTCAAGAGGGACGACCGTCCGCGGGACGGTCGTCCGGGACGCGGTCATCCGGCAATCGGCAAACCGGCGGGACGAAGGCGCGCATTCTCGATGCGGCCGAGGACCTGTTCATCGAACATGGCTTCGAAGCCATGTCGATGCGGCAGATCACGTCGCGCGCGGCGGTGAACCTCGCCGCGGTCAACTACCACTTCGGCAGCAAGGAAGCACTGATCCACGCGATGCTGTCGCGTCGGCTCGATCAGCTCAACCAGGAACGCCTCGGCATCCTCGACCGCTTCGATGCGCAACTCGGTGCGCACATTACCTGCGAGCACGTGCTCGGTGCGATGTTCATTCCCGCGCTGAAGGCGTCGCGCGACCCCGATCGCGGCGGCCCCGCCTTCCTCCGGCTGATCGGCCGCGCGTACACCGACCCGTCGCCGTTCGTGCGCAATTTCCTGACCGCGCACTATGCGAGCGTCGCGGGCCGCTTCTTCGATTCGTTCCAGCGCGCGCTGCCGCATCTGCCGCGCACGGAACTCGGCTGGCGGCTGCACTTCGCGATCGGCGCGCTGTCCGGCGCGCTGGCCGGTGCCGAAACCGAAAGCCTGATCGACGAATTCTCGCAAGGCCGGACGATGAACGACGTGCAGATGATCGCGCGGCTTTCGTCACTGATCGTCGCCGCGTTGAAGGCGCCGATGCCCGACAGCGCGCAGTTGTCGATCTTCGCGGCCGTGCTCGACGATGCAGGCGCGAGCGAAGCGTTCGGGCTGGCGTCGAGTGCGGCCGCAGCCGATACGGCAACGGTGCATTCGGCGAGCTGATCGCGCCAGGCCGCGCAGGCGGCGTTTCACGATACATGCGGCCCGGGCCGGCGTTGATGCGCTGGCTCGGGCCGAACGAATGTCATGCGGCGGGAGCCAAGGCTGGCTGGCTTTCGCCGACGAAAACAGCACGGGTACGAGTCAGCGACGCAGCGCTAACTCTCACCGACCGCGAAGCATGGGGTGAGATTGAACGCTAAAGCGCCAGCTCTCACCGACCGCGAAGCATGGGGTGAGAGTAAGCGCTAAAGCGCTAACTCTTCACCGACCGCGAAGCATGGGGTGAGAGTAAGCGCTAAAGCGCTAACTCTCACCGACACGGAGACACATCATGTCATCATCCGCAGCAACCGAACCGGCCCAGCTCCCGCCGAACAGCGACGGCATCTGGTACGCGTCGTATCCGCCCGGCGTGCCGCACGAGATCGACGTCACGCAATACGCATCGCTCGTGCAGTTCTTCGACGAATGCACGACGCGCTTCGCCGAGCGGGTCGCCTACGTGAGCGCAGGCGCATCGATGACCTACCGCACGCTCGCGCAGAAAGTCGATGCGTTCGCATCGTATCTGCAAAGCACCGGCGTGAAGCCGGGCGACCGCGTCGCGATCATGCTGCCGAACACGTTCCAGTACCCGGTCGCGCTGTTCGGCACGCTAAAGGCCGGCGCGATCGTCGTCAACGTCAATCCGCTCTACACCGCGCGCGAACTCGCACATCAGTTGAAGGACAGCGGCGCGCAGACGATCGTCGTGTTCGAGAACTTCGCGCGCACGCTTCAGGACGCCCTGCCGGAAACGCAGGTGAAGAACATCCTCGTCACCGCGCTCGGCGACCTGCTCGCCGACGGTTTCAATGCGAAGGGACGCCTGATCAATTTCGTGCTGAAGCACGTGAAGAAGCTCGTGCCGGCCTACAACCTGCCGCAGGCGATCCGGCTGCGCTCCGCCCTCGCGCTCGGCGCACGCGGCAAAGCGCAGCCGGTGCAGGTGACGCGCGACGATCTCGCGTTCCTGCAATACACGGGCGGCACGACCGGCGTCGCGAAAGGCGCGATGCTCACGCACGGCAACCTGATCGCGAACCTGCTGCAGGCCAAGGCGTGGATCGCCGACCAGGTTTCGGGCGACGTCGAGACCGTACTGACGCCGCTACCGCTCTATCACATCTATTCGCTGACGGTGAACGCGTTCATCTTCATGGGGCTCGGCGGGCGCAACATCCTGATCGCGAACCCGCGCGACATGAAGATGGTGATGAAGATCATCCGCAACGAAACCTTCACCGGGATCACCGGCATCAACACGCTGTACAACGCGTTCCTCGACAACGAGGAATTCCGCAAGCGCGACTTCTCGAAGCTCAAGCTCGCGATGGCGGGCGGGATGGCGATGCAGCGCGCCGTCGCGGAGCGCTTCCAGCAAGTCACGGGCCGGCCGGTCGTCGAGGGCTACGGGCTCACCGAATGCTCGCCGATCGTCACCATGAATCCGGTGAACCTGAACGACATGGCCGCGTTCAGCGGCTCGATCGGCCTGCCCGCGCCGTCGACGCTCGTGCGCTTTCGCCACGAGGACGGCACCTGGGCCGCCGTCGGCGAGCCAGGCGAGCTGTGCGTGCGCGGTCCGCAGGTGATGCGCGGCTACTGGCAGCGTCCCGACGAAACCGCGAAGGTGATCGACGCCGACGGCTGGCTCGGCACCGGCGACATCGGCGTGATGGACGAGCGCGGCTTCATCCGCCTCATCGACCGCAAGAAGGACATGATCCTCGTTTCGGGCTTCAACGTGTATCCGAACGAGATCGAGGAAGTGCTGGTCACGCACCCGGGCATCAGCGAAGCGGCTGCGATCGGTATCCCGGACGACGTACAGGGCGAACGGATCAAGGTCTTTGTCGTGCGCCGTGACCCGGCGCTGACGGTCGACGACGTGCTCGCGCACTGCCGCAAGAACCTGACCGGCTACAAGATACCGAAGTTCGTCGAGTTCCGCGACGCGCTGCCGCAGACCAACGTCGGCAAGATCCTGCGCCGCGCGCTGCGCGACGAGGAACTCGCCAGGATCAAGGCCGCGAAGCAGGGCTGAACGCCGCATCGCTCGAGGAGACGCTGTCGATGAACGAGGGAAACAAGCGCCGCGCGGCGCATGCCGCCGCCGCGGTCGCCTGCATGCTGCTGCTCGCGCAGCCGGGCCTGCATGCGCAGGAAACGGCCGATGCCGCGAGCGCGACACCGGAGGCCGCGCTACCGCCGGAACTGGCGAAAGTCACGCGCGAGCCGGTCAGTCAGCAGGCGCGCTGGCTGCGCGCAGCCGCACAGCGCGGCACGCTCGCACAACTTGACGACGCGACGCTCACGGCGCTGTTCAGGGCGCTCGATCCGCTCGCCGTACCGTTCTACATCCGCAATGGTCCCAACGGCTATCCGTCGTACCAGTTCACGATGGTGCGTCAGGAACGCATCAGCGGAAAATGGTCCGACACGCCCGACCGCATGCTCGTGAAGACCACCCGCGAGCCGTTGCGGGTATATGCGAAATGGCTGCCAGGCGGCGCGCACGCGGGGCAGGAGACGATCTACGACACGACCCGGCGCAAGGACGAGATGTACGGCCATCTCGGCGGCCTGCTCGGCAAGATTCCGTTGTGGACGGCACTCGACGGTGCACTCGCACGCGCGCAGTCGAATCACCAGGTGAAGGATCTCGGCACCGAGTTCATCACGAACCTGTACCTGACCGAAGGAAGGAAATACCAGGAAGCCGGCGTGCAGCGGCCGACGCAGGTGGAGGCGAAGACAATCGGCGGCGTGCGCGTCGTCGCGCTCACCTACGAGACGCCGACCGGCCGGCCGCAGTTCTACGCGAAGAAGGAAATCCTCGGGCTCGACCTGCACGCGCCCTACTTCCGGACTGTCGAGTCCTATGACAACGACGGCAGGATCTTCGAGCGGATCATCATCGAGAAAATCGCGCCGGCAACGCTCGACGAATCTGCGTTCGACCCGAAAAACCCGGACTACGCGTTCTGATCGTCACCGGCGCCACGCACGTCGCGCTCAGTCGTCGTCATCGTCGTGATGCTTGCGCCAATGCTTGTAATAGTGCTTGCGCCATTTCCGGTAGCCGTCGTCGTCTTCGTCGCCGTAGTAACCGTATCCGTAACCCGGATAGGCGACCACCGCCGGCTGTGGCGCCACATAGACCGGCGCCGGCGCGACATAGACCGGCGCGACCGGCACGCCTATGCCCACCGACAGGTCGACGTGCCCCGCCATTGCACTGCCGGAAGCAAGCAACGCCACGCTTCCGATCCACACCGCCAAGCTCCTCTTGCTCATGTTCCCTTCCCTGATCCGCCGGCCTGCCCGGCACGCGCGTCGAATGTAATTCCGCCGCGTGCCGCCAGGTGCTACGCCGTTGCGAGAGTCGTAACGCGACGTAACCAAACGGCACTAGCCATTTGACCGAATCGCGAAAACGCATGGGAACGTCTATAGTGGGTTACGGTTCGACACAATCACGACCGCGCGCTGGCGGAACGAACAGGGTAAAATCCCGCCAAACACTTGGTGGGCGAACACGCCACACACACGCACAACATATTCTCTGACGCAGGCTCCTGCCGCACCTCAATGGCCAATCCCGCAGAATCCCATCCGCAAAACGACTTCATCAATTCGGCGCGCAAGGAACGTAAGCGTGTTGAAATCTATCTTGTCAACGGCATTCGTCTGACGGGGTGTATCGAGTCGTTCGACCAGTACCTGGTGATGCTGCGCACCCCCGTGGGTCTGCAAGGCATCTACAAGCGTGCGATTTCCACGATCCAGCTCGACACGGGCGGCTCGCGCCCGGGCGGCGGCGGTCCCCGCGGCCCGCGTACCGGCGGTCGGCCGGGCGGCGGCCGCGAAGGCGGCGGCCACAGCCCGTACGGTTCGCACGGCGGCGCCCGCGAATCGCGCAGCGACGGCGGCTACGGCTCGCGTGAGCCGCGTGAAGGTTACGGTTCGCGCGAGCCGCGCGAAGGCTATGGCTCCCGCGAACCACGCGAGGGTTATGGCGCACCGCGCGAGCCCCGCGAAGGCTACGGCGCACCGCGTGAAAGCTACGGCGCGCCGCGCGATGCCGGCGACGCATCGGGCAGCACGTCGCCGTCCGACGCACGCGGCGGCAACGGGCCGGTGATCGTCACGCGCCGCCGGCGAATCGTGCCGGACGGCCAGTAAAGCAAAAGGGCAAGCCAACCGGCTTGCCCTTTTTCCTGGTGGGCCGGCGCGGCATGTCGCCGCACGGCCGCGCCGTGATCGCTCAGCGTACCGTCGTCGGCAAGCCCGCGTCGGCCTCGCGCTGCAGCGAACGCACCTGCTGCTGCAATGCGCGCAGTTGCGACTGAAGCTCCGCCTGTTGCGCCTGCAACGCCGCCGTTTCATTGCGGACGCTCTTCTGGCGATCCGCGACCGCAGCCTGCTGCTCGCGTGCGATCGAGATGTCGGCCTGCAGACGCCGCGCCCGCTCCTGCGTGACTTCGATCTGCCGGTCCATCTGCGCCTTCTGCGATTCCAGCTTCGCCGCACGCAGTTCGTTGACGGACAGCCGCTCCGCCTGACGCGAGAAATCGCGATAGATCGCTTCCGCCCGCGTTTCGTCGTAAGTCTTGATCACGCGCCAGAACGCCTTCTGCTGGAACAACGCGATGAAATAGGAACCGTCCTTCACGCTGAACAGCAGGCTAGCGCCGTAGCTGCCGTTGTAGCTGGTGCGCATTTCCGTCAGCGAATGCGCCTGGATCTGGCGCTGCAGTTCGGCGACCGTGCTCGGCCCGGTTGTCTCGCCCGCCTGCGGCTGCGCCGACGTCTGAACCTGCTGATCGATCACCGGAATCGCCGCCACCGGTGCCGATGCCTGCTGTACCGCCGGCGATGCATTGCCTGCCAACCCCTGCGCGACCGCGCCCTGCATGCCTCCCATCATGGCGAGCAACACACACGCTCGCCCCAACCCCGTCAAATGGCTCATGAATTTTTATTCCCGCCCGTGTCGTTGTAATTCAGCGCGATTTTATCCCATTAATTACTCGCTTTCGCGGGTCTCAGGCTCTTCGTCAAATATCTGATACTTGCGCATCTTTTCCCACAATACCTTGCGGCTGATGCCGAGCTGCTGCGCCGTGTCCTGGCGCCGCCAACCGTTTGCATCGAGCGCCGCGATCACGCGGCTGCGTTCGTTCATGTCCCATTTGCTGCGGTCGACGAACACTTCCGCCGCGCTCTCCGCCGGCACCGGCTGTGCCGAATTGCGCGCATGCGCGACCAGTCGCTGCAGTCGCGCGGCATCCCACCCGCCCGTTTGCCGCACCGTCACGCCGACGCGCTCCGCAAGGTTGCGCAACTCGCGCACGTTGCCGGGGAAATAGCTGTCCGCGACCGCGTCCGCGAGCCAGTAAGGCAGGTCGGACAGCTGTGCGAGCCGCTCGTCGCCCACCACCTCCGCGACGAACGACTTGAACAGCGCAATCTTGTCGACCGCGCCCCGCTCTTCCAGCGACGGAATGCTCAGCTCGATCACCGCGAGCCGATAGTAGAGATCCGCGCGGAACAGGCCTTCCTTCACGAGCTGCGGCAGCTTCTTGTTGCTGGCCGCGACGAGACGGAAATCGACCTTGATCGGCGCCGTCGCGCCGACGCGCAGCACGGCGCCGTCCTCCAGCACACGCAACAGCTTGACCTGCTGGTACAACGGCAGGTCGCCGACTTCATCGAGGAACAGCGTGCCGCCCGCCGCCTGCTCGAAATAGCCTTTATGCGCAACAACCGCGCCGGTGAACGAGCCCTTCGCATGCCCGAAGAACAGCGATTCGAACAGGCCGTCCGGAATCGCACCGCAGTTGACCGGTACGAATTCGCCGTTCCGGTAGCGCGAATGCTTTTCGTGGAGCAATTGCGCGATGCGTTCCTTGCCGACGCCGGTTTCGCCGTGCAGCAGCACGTTGGTGTCGCAGTCGGCGAACGTGTCGACTTCATGCAGCAGTGCCTGCATCGACTCCGAGTGCGCGACGAGTTCGGACGGCTGCAGTGTTTCGGCTGCGTGCGCGCGCAGCTGCGTGACGAGCTTGCCGACCATCCCGCGCAGTTCGGCACAGGTGAAGTCGAGCGGCAGGATGTGCGAATAGTCGGGCGGATACTGCGACGCGTCGTGGTCGCGCGCCGCGCCGACCCAGACGACCGGCATGCCGATGTTGGCCTGCCAGTCGCGCAGGAACGCCGCGCCGGTTTCGATCATCGTCACGCTGATGATCGCGAGCGACGGCCGCAATGCGGCGCGCTCCGGCGAGATTTCCGCATTGTCGGCGCGGATCACTTCGACGTCGAAGCTCGCCATGCAGCGGGCAACGCGGTCGACAATGTCCGCCTTGCCTTCCCAGACGTACAGGTCGAGTTCTGCGATTGCGGAGGTGGTTCTCATCGGGTGGTCTTGCTTCTCTAATTACTGACAGTTTGCGCAGCGCCGCAGGTCAGCGACATCTGATGCACCGTGGCGGCACCGAGCTGGACGCCAAGCAGATCCAGCAGCGGATCGATGATACCGTCCAGCGCACTCAACAGCGGACTCAAAACACCGGTCAGGACCGCCAGCAGTTTCGGAATGAAATCCGGTGTGATCGTGACGGAAAGCAGTCCGAACAACACACTGACCTTCGGTGTGATCGTGGCCGAGCTCAGGCCCGCCAATGCATTGCTCACGGCCGAACCCAGTGCATTCGTGTTGGTGGTCCAGTAGTAGGACGGATCGCTTCCGCCCCGTCCGTAAAACGTGTTGGTCGCCGTGTTGCCGGCCAGATTCACCGACACGTTGGAGACGGTTGCCGATACCTCGACCGCACCGCCGAGCACCAGCACGTCGAGGACGGTGGCGGGCGTCGAGCAGCTGTAGGTCGCCGGCAGGTTGAGCAGATTGCCGCTGAGTGGCGGCTGGCCGATACAGAGATTCGCGACGCTCGGTTGCGCGCTGATCGTGGCCGAATTCGGCAAGGTCATGCAATTGGTCGACAGCAACGTCGCGCTGCCGGCCCCGAGCTGCACGTAAAGCGGCAGGTACACGTTCGCGGACGCCACGACCGGCAGCGGATTCACGCCGAGGTTGACGAGGAGATAGAGGCCGATCTGCGCATTCGTCGCGACCGTGCGCCACGCGCCGGTCGCATCCTTCCCGCCTTCGCCCACCGCGATGGTCGGCGGGCTGATGACCTGCGCCTGCAACTGTACGATCGAGACGGAACTGCCGTTCGACAGCGTCAGCGGCACGTTGGCGCCGATCACGACGCCCGGCTTGCCGCTCTGCGAGATCTGCGCCATCGCCATCACGAGATCGAGCACGTTCACGCTCGCGTCGGCCGCCGCCTGCGCATTCGCGAGACCGAGCGTGAGCAGCGACGTGGCACCCTGTCCGGTCAGGCTAGCGACCTTGATGCCGGCATTGCTCAGCAGGCTCAGGTTGGCAATGCTGTTCAGCGCACCGGTGGCACTCGACTGCACGGTGGCGCCGAGCGTGGAGGTCTTCCCGACGGCCGCCACCATCGCCTTGAGCAACGTCCCGACCGATGCCTGCGCATTGACCAGCCCGCCCATCGTCCCGTTGCCGACCGACAGCGACTGCAGCGCAACGGCGATATCGCCGAGCTTGACGTTCGCGCACGCGAGCCCCTGGTAAGACGCGAGATTGAGCGTCAGCGGCGTACCGCCCTGGCCTTGCAGCAACGCGCCCAGCAGCGCGTTCACCAGGCCGGGATTGCCGGTCGGCACGCCCGAGCAGCCGACTCCGCCGACGGCAGCCAGCGTCGCGCCGATCGAGAACGTGTCGATGTTGGTCGCCTTCGCGGTCGACGTGGCGGTCACGGTACGCGTCGGTCCAAAGAAGAAATACGGCATCGACTTGGAAATCGTGACCCGGACCGCGTTCAACTGGGTGAGCTGCGGGATCGATGTCTTCGACGCATAAAAACTGCTCGAGGTGCCCGTGGCCGTCGGTGCCCAATAGCCGCAATCGGCCGACAGCGTCGTGGTCCCGCCGACGGAAAAGCCGTTCTTCGACGCATTGTTCGTGGCCACGCTCGTCACGTTCGCACACGTATCGTTCAGCCGCTGGACCGCGGCGAGTGCCGCGAGATCGGCGACGCGCTGCATGTCGCGACGGGCCAGGAACACATTGCCGATGTCGACCGAACCGAGAATCACCATCGCCAGCAGTATCCACACGGACGCCATGACGACAACCGCGCCGCGCTGGCGCCGCGGCGTGGCGTGGCCCCGTCCGGTCACGCGATTTGATGAATGGCGAGCCGCGCTCATTGCCGCCTCTCTCAATACGACTGCATCGGATGCTGTCCGCCAGACCCGCCATTGCCGTTCTCGTTGACCGGCGACCCCATCGACTCCGGAATCTTGTGCTTGAACGAATCGAGATAGCGCTGGTAGCTGAGCGACGCGGTATCGCCGAGCATCGGCAACGCCGGTCCGGCCGTACGGTTGTCCCGCTGCAGTGCGAGCAGCGCATCGGTCGCATGACCGATTTCCGACGCAGGTGGCATCGATTGCTCGCAATGTGCTGCCGTCGCGCCCCCCATCAGCGCAACCAGCGCGATACCGCGGTGCAGCCATCCAGCGCGGCAATTGAAACGTTTGTCGTCCGTCATGTCACTTCCCCCGAATGCTTTGTCATTGTGCGAACCGCTGCAGCAGCGGCGCGGTGGGATCGAATCCCTGAATGTTTGCGACCGGCGACGGCCGCCGCGCGACATCGGCGCCCGACACATTGACCACGCTGCCCGAGCCCACCGGCGTCGCCGCCGCGACCGGGCCCGATGGCGGTGCCGCGCGCCGCCACGCACGCGCTGCCGCCGTGATTTTCATTGCGTCGCCGCGGATGTCGTTGCGAACGTCTGCCGACAGCTTCTGTTGCGCCATGAGCCGCTGTGCGTCGTGCGTACGACCGGACGCGAGCAGGTACAGCACCAGGTTGCTGATGATTTTCGGATTGTTCTGGTCGAGTTCGGCGGCTTTCATCAGCGGGATGCGCGCTCCATCGATATCGCCGCTACGCAGTTTTGCGTAGGCGAGATCCGACAGCGTCGAGGCATCGGTCGGCGCAAGCACCGTCGCCTGCGACAATGCCTGAGCGGCGCGCGGGAAATCGCCCGCCGCACCGGCGATCAGCCCCAGCCCGCGATAGCCGCGCGCGGCCAGCGGTGTGTTGAGCAGTTGCGTATAGACGGCCGTGCTCGCGGCCGGCTGGTCGGTCATGCGCAACGCATCGGCGCGCAGCAGGATGGTCTGTGGCGACGTACCGTACTGCTTCTCATAAGCGTCGATATGCGCGAGCGACGCGTAATACAGTCCTTGCGACTGCATCCGCTCGATCAGGCCGAGATACATGCCGGGCGTATCGGGTGCCGCCTGCTTCTGTGCCGCGGCGTCCATCAATGCCGCACGCTCGGCCTGCGGACCGACGCCGTACCCGCTTTCCTTGAACGCCGAACACGCGCAGAGCAGGCCCGCCATCGCCACCATGCCGGCCAATTTCGCGACTTCATCGATGCGTTTCATCTTCCGTCCTTTCCCTTCCCCGCGTCAGTGCTGCGCCTGGCTCAGCGCACGCAACACCGAGATCATCCCCGGACCGGCCGTCACGATCAGCAGCGCGGGCAAAAGCGTCACGATCATCACGCCCGTCATCTTCACAGTCAGCCGGCCGATTCGCTCGCGCAGCATTGCACGACGTGCCTCGCGCAGGCGTTCGCCGAACTGCTTGAGCGGCTCCTGGACCGCGCCGCCGTGCTTGTCGACCTGGATCAGCAATCGCACGATGGCACGCAGATCCTCGTTTTCAAAGCCAGACGACAGGCGCTGCAGCGACTGCTCGCGCGTTCGCCCCGCCGCGAACTGCCGTTGGGCGATCTCCATTTCCGACGACAGCACGGGCATCATTCCCTTGAAGTCGTTGGTGACGACCTGGATACTCTGATCGAGCGACAGGCCGACTCCTTGAAGCAAACGCAGCATGTCGACCAGCAACGGCAGTTCGTCGGTGACGGATTGCCGGCGCTTCGCGGCACGGCGCCGCAGGTACAGCTTCGGCACCATGAAGCCGACGATGAACGAAATGCCCACGCCGAGCCACCACTGCGTGCCGCTCGCATGCGGCCCGACCAAGCCGATGTAGGCCAGCGGAATGACGATCGAGCAAGCGATTCGCGCACTCAGGAACAAGCCGCGCGTGCGCGTATCGACGAAACCGCATTGCTCGAGCAGCAATCTGTCTTCTTCGGCGACGATATGCCGGCCGATACCGGTATCGAGCCAGCGCATCCCGAGCGCCGACAAACGCGCCTGCAATTGCGCGAAACGCGACGGTTGACCGGTTGCCTGCCGCGCGTCCGGATCTTTCCGCAACGGCTCGTCCGCATCCTGTGCTGCCCGCCCGCTCGCGGCCGCCAGCGTCGCGAGCCGCCGCTCGAGCGCGTTGGTCAGCGTCCGGCCGCTGCGCGATTGCGCATTCGCACTGCGAATCGCGAGCAGCGCCAGCAACAGGATGCCCAGCGCGCCAAGCACCAGTGCGAGCGAACCAAGTTGATTGGCTGTCATGCCGTCACCTGAGTTTGGCCATGTGGTAAAGCCAGATCCCGCCCGCGACCTGCAGCATGAAGGCAAGGACCAGCAACTGACGGCCGGTATAGTCGTTCCACATCGACTGGAGATAGAGCGGATTGGTCGCAATGACGAAGCTGCCGATCGCGATCGGCAGCATGACGAGCACCCACGCAGACAATCGCGTCTCCGACGACATCGCTTCCAGTTCGCGCTCCGCCTGTTCGAGGTCGCGCATGAACGTCGACATCCGGTCGAGCATGACGTCCGCGCGACCGCCATACCGTACCGACAGCCGCAGCACCGACCCGACCAGCTCGAACTCCCTCGTGTGGTACACGCTCGCGATATGCATCATCGCGCGATCGATCTCGACACCCGAACGCAGCATCCTCGACACGTGATCCAGGCATCCGCGCAGTGGCGCCTCGGTCGTCTGCAGCGCGGCCTGGAACGCGGCCGGCACGCTATTGCCCAGCGTCACCAGCCGCACGATCCCGTCCAGAAACGACGGCAGCTGACGAACGATCATCAGGCGCCGCCGATGAATCCGCGAGACCAGCCAGAACACGAGCAGCGCGGCTCCGCAGACGAGTGCCGCCACCGCGCCCAGCCAGCCGCCCCGGTCGCCTGCAGCGAGCGCGGCACCGGCCAGCGCCACCAGTGCAAACAGCGCCTTGCCGCGCGCGTCCTCGATTCCCGCGCGGCTCGCCACGTTTGCCAGATATTCGGCCGCGATGGCACGCCAGCGTCCCCATTGCGAAGCCGGTATGCCGGGCGCCACGCGCGCCGCGACGGGTGCGGCCGCAGCGGCAGGCACCGGCCCGGCTTCCCGCGGTGGCACACGGCCCGCTCGCGCACCGGGTTCGATCCGGCTGTCGATGAAGCGCTGCACGTCGGCGCGATCGCGCTTCATCTCGCCGTGCCGCCACAGCATCAGCGCGGCGGCCACGAGCAGAAGCGCCATTGCCAGCACGCTATACATTGAAACCCCCGCGCCCTCGGCCGAAACCGCCGCCGAAACCGTCACCGCCTCCGAAGCCACCGCCGCCGCTGCCTCCGAAGCCACCGCCGCCGCTGCCACCGAAACCGCCCTGCAGCGCCTGACGGAATCGGGCGAGCTTCGGCGAGTGTGGATGAATGCCGAGCGATTCCCAGTTGTCGACTTCTTCGCCCTCCGGCGTCACGCGCGCGTCGTAGCGATACAGTTCCTGCGTCGCGATGATGTTGTCCGACAGCCCGGTTACCTCGGTAATCGAGAGGATCCGGCGCCGCCCGTTCGACAGGCGGCCGATCTGCACGATGAAATCGATCGCGTTCGCGATCTGCCGACGCAGGCTCGATTCCGTTCCCTGGAACCCGGCGAAGCCGGCCAGCATCTCGAGACGATAGAGACACTCGCGCGGCGAACTCGCATGCACGGTCCCCATCGAGCCGTCGTGCCCTGTGTTCATCGCCTGCAGCATCTCGAGCACCTCGCCGCCGCGCACTTCGCCGACGATGATCCGGTCCGGGCGCATCCGCAACGTATTGCGCAGCAAATCGCGAATCGACACGACACCGGTCCCGTCGAAGCCGCCGGGCCGGCTTTCGAGCCGCACGACATGCGGGTGATTCAGAGACAGCTCGGCCGTATCCTCGATCGTCACGACGCGCTCCGGCTCCGGTATGTGGAACGCGAGCGCATTGAGCAGCGAAGTCTTGCCGGAGCTTGTGCCGCCCGACACGAGGATGTTGCAGCGAGCCTCGACCGCCGCCTCGAGCAGCGCGCCGATCTCTGCATTGAACGTGCCGTTGCCGAGCAGATCGGCCGGCTTCAGCGGGTCCTTGCGGAATTTCCGGATCGACACGACCGGCCCGTCGATCGACAGCGGCTCGATCACCACGTTGACGCGCCCGCCGTCCGGCAGCCGCGCATCGACCATCGGATTCGATTCGTCGAGGCGGCGGCCGATCGGCGCAAGGATGCGTCGCACGATACGCAGCAGGTGCGCGTTATCGGTAAAGCGAATCGGCAGTTTGGCCAGAATCCCGTGGCGCGACACGTAGATATCCTTGTAGCCGTTGATCAGGATGTCCTCGACATGTGGATCGGCGAGCAGATCCTCGATCGGCCCGAACCCGGCAAGCTCCTTGGTCAACGCCTCGGCAATCGTCCTGACCTCGTTCTCGTTGAGCGGAATGCGCCGCAAACGCACGAAGCTGTCGATTTCCAGATCGACGAACTGGTTGATCGCCTGGCGCGACCAACGACCGAATTCGGCCCCCAGTTCCTCGATGCGCGTCAGCAAGTGTTCGTGCGCGGCATTCTTGATGTCATGGAACTGCTGCGACTGGGAGAACGGCGCGGCGCCGTCGGCAAATTGAATGTCGTGTGCCATCGCTTACGAACGCTTGGACAAAGGTTGAATGAAACGCTTGAGCACGGACAGGCCCGAAGCGGCGCCCTTTCCGGCCGTCACCGTGCCTGTCAGCCGCTCCGCGAGCGGCTCGAGCGCACGCACATACGGATCGCGCTCGGCCATGTCGACGATGAGTCGCCCCTGGTTCGCCGCCTGCCCGATCGACACGCGCCGAGCAGGCAACGTCGTCAGCAGCGCGATGCCGAGCCGGTCCGCGATCTGGGCCGGCGTCAGACTCAGCGCCGTGTCGTACTGGTTGACGACGAGACGCATCTTGCCGAGGTTGATTCCCGCGTCGCGCAATCCTTCGAGCAGCTCGACTGCGGAGACGATCGACGCGACGCCTTGGTCGCAGACGAGCCACGCCTCGTCGGCAACCGCCGTGATCTGCGCGACGAACTCCAGGTTCGTAAAACCACCCAGATCGACGATTTGCTGATCGAAGAATGCGCGCAACCGGTTCAGCAGGCCAACGCATGCCGCATACGACACATCGCGCAAATCGGCGAGGTTCGGCGGCAGCGTCGTCAACGCGACGCCGCTCGCGTGCCGCGCGAGGGCCGTGTTGACGAACGTTCGGTCGATGCGGCGCAGGTTGCGGACGGCCTCGACAAAGTGGAATTCGCAGCGTGTGTTGAGAAACAGCGCGCTATCGCCCGCCGGCAGGCCGAGGTCGACGAGCGCCGTTTGCCGGGCTTGCGGCGTGGCAACACCGAACGCGGGCGCGTCGCCTGCGACGCTGGCGGCCGCCCCGCGCTTGTGCAGCCATACGGACAGGTTCGATGCGAGCGTACTCACGCCCATCCCGGCGCGCGCGCCGAGCAGCGCGACGAGCTTGCCGTGGCGATTGGCCGGTTCCGCGCCGGCGTGCTCGAGCAGCCCGCGCGTGATACGCAATGCGTCTTCCGCACTGCCTGAAACATCGATGAAATCGCGCACGCCGGCCCGCAGCGCAGCGAGTGCGCTTTCCGGCTCCGCCAGCGTACCGAGTGCGACGACCGGCAGGCTCGGGTGCGCGAGACGCACCGCTGCTGCGGCAGCACTCGCTTCGGCCTGCGCTCGGGAAAAATCGATGAAGACGATCGCAGGATTGAGCCCCATGATGCGCTGGGCCAGCGCGCCAGGCTCCAGCGCCACCGCCTCCACCGTACCGGCCGGGACGAGCGTGTCTCCCAGCCAGCGGAGATGCTCGTCCTGGCGCGAGGCGCACACAAAGTAGTCGGTCACGGCGGGCTCAGCCAATGAAAGGGTTCTCGCGTTCATGTTGAATACCCCTGAATCCATATCGCGCGACGCCGCGCCGTGCGGTCATTTCGAAAATCCCGGCGCGGCATCGGGCGACGCGATACCACCAAGATACGAGCGCCATACGGGCCCGTCGCGCTGCTCGGACAACTCGCCCGGCGTCGCCGGCAGCGGCGCGCCCTTCGCGATCGGCGCAACCAGATGTGGCGTCACGATGATCACCAGTTCCTTGTCGTTCTGCTGGTAATTCAACGACTTGAAGAACGCACCGATGATCGGCAGATCGCCCAGGACCGGCACCTTGTTGATGTTCGACATCGTTTCGCGGTCGATCAGGCCGCCGATCACGAAGCTCTCGCCGTCGCCCAGCTCGACCGTCGTATCCGCGCGCCGCGTCGTGATGGCGGGCACCGACACGCTGTTGATCGTCACGCCATGCTGAAAGTCGAGCTGGCTCGATTCGGGCGCGACCTTCAGCGCAATCCGGCGCTGGCTCAGCACGGTCGGCGTCAGCGTCAGACCGACGCCGTACTGCTTCCAGTCGATCGCTGTCGAACCCAGTGCCTGCGGCACCGGTACCGGGATTTCACCGCCGGCGAGAAAACTCGCGCTCTGCCCCGACAGCGCGACCAGCGTCGGCTGCGCAAGCACACGGGCCAGATTGTTCGCTTCGAGGATCGAAATATTGCCGAAGATGCCGCGGCCGGCGGAATTCACGACGAGGTTGAACGCCGACGCGATCGGAATGCCGCCCGTCGCCAGGAAGCCCGCCGTCGCCCCGCCCGTCACGGACTGAAGGCCACCCGGCGAAAATGCGCCGAACGCGAACCCGTTGCTCTGCTTGAAGAAGTTCAGCCCCGCTTCCTTCAGCACCGAGCGGCTGAACTCGACGACGCGCACGTCGACCTGCACGACGCTCCGGTTACCGACCGTCGATGCATCTATCACTGCGCCGTCCTTGCCGCCCATCCGCTTGCCGACCGCCACGGCGCGTTCATGCGCATCGAGCGACGCCGCGGAACCCGACAGGACCGCGGCTCCGCCGTATGCCTTCACCTTCGGCCCCGAACCATCCAGTACCGCTTGAGCGGCCGCATCGACGACATTGACGCTCCATACCGTCGGCTCGTCGCGGCCGCGTTCCCACAACAACACGTTTGTCGAACCCGGTGCCTTCGCAACCAGCAGCACCGACCCGGCACGGCTCCCCTTCATGACCAGGACGTCGACGACGGCGGGATCGCCGACCGCAATCCGTTGCAGCGTGCGGCCTGCAGCGATCTGTCGTTGCGAGCCGACCGCAAGGTCGATCGACGCGTTTGTACCGGCCGCCTCCGTCAGGACGGCAAAGGTCATGGCCCAAATGGCAATCGCGTATGCAATCAATTTGTTTGTCATTGTGTCGGAGGCCGTCGCGCGGCCTTCTCTCTTAGCTGCTGTCGATGATCGTATGTTGATGTCAATAGGCGACCGTTTCGGCACGCCCGCCACGAATGACTTCGATGCTGCTGCCGCTCCCCCTGGCCATGACAGGTGCGCGCGGCGCAACCGGTGCGCGAGGCGTACCGCGCACACGAGCGCCCGACAGATCGTCGAGCCATACGCCGCTCGCGGCCAGCGCCGACGGCGTCGTATTCCCGACCGTCGTACGAACCGCGACCGTCTGTGCAGCGATTTCGGTGTCGCGCGGATTGCGCAGCGCGAGCGTCAGACGGCCGCTTGCTTCGGCAAGCGTGAGCGCATCGACCTGCGCAGTCGGCACCGCGAGCACCGCGGTCCGTACCGCGCCGCTCGGTCCGCCACCGCCGTCCCGATCGGACGTCGCGTCGCCAAACGACAGCACACGGACCTTCGACAACAGCAGGCGCGCCTGCGTACCGGGAATCTCCGAGTTCGCCTGCGCGCCGCCGGAGTTGTCGCGCCGCAGATTCAGGAACACATCGACGAAGTTGCCGGGCCGCAACCGGTTGCCGACCGCGTTGGTTTCGTCGACCTTGACGGCCACGGCGCGCTCGCCGAGCGTCACCTGGTCGGCCAGCCCGGAAGTCAATCCGCCTTCGAGCACCGGTGCTGCGGCAACAATGTCGTTCGCCGGCACGCGGCCGACGAGCGCCTTCGGATCGCTAAAGCCGCCCGCCGGCAGCATGGGAACCTGCGCGAGCTTCAATGCATCGGCGGGGATCGGCTGGCCGGCCGGCAGCAGGCGCGCCGCCACGACGATCGGCACCGACTGTGTCGCTGCAGTCGGCGTTGCCACGACCGGCGGACGGGCCGGCGCGCGACCGAGCGTCCACGCGTAGATCCCGAGCAGAACTGCGATTGCGATCAGCAGCCCGGCGATGATCTTCGTCAAGTTGTTGGCCATGGTGAATGTCGGTGCCGTAGATTGATGTAGTTATGTTCGAGCATGGGCACCGCTGCATGCGTGTGCCCCGCGGGGCGTGCTGTCCGGCTCATAGAATGGTTGCCGGATTGATCTGGACGGTGGCCGTGCCGGTCAGCTGCGTCGGCGTAACGAGACCCAGCAACGGCAAAGATGGAACCAGCGGATGCGCCTGGTACGGATAGGTCACCGTGACCGTCACGCAATACATCGTCGCGTCGTAGCTGCATGTTCCGGATACCGGTGTCGGGATCTGGACATTGGTCAGCCATGAAGTGAGGCCGGCAGCCGTCGCTTTTGCCGCACTCGCCCGGTCTGCCAGCGCCTGCGTACCCGAACCGTTGGCCTCGTACACATAGTTCAGCGCAGAACGCGCCCCCTCGGTCGCAGCGAGCGTCAGGCCCTGCTGAACCGCGAAGATCAGTCCGAACGTGATGATCGCGTAAAGGATCAGGAAAAACAGCGGGAATACCAGCGCGAACTCGACGGCAGTCGCTCCTCGCTCACGCAAACGCGCGCCCGGTCGATACTGCCGTTTCATCGCCCGCTCCAGGTAACGACCAGATAGGCCAGCCAAATTGCCGCAGGAATGACGAGACATGCCGCGTACGGTGTCGAGCGCCGCCCGCCGAGTGCCATTGCGGGCGCCCCGCGCACCCACAACGCACTGAGCGGCGTATGAGTGAGCAACATCAGCCCAAGTACGTGTAATCCGGCGGCAAGGCTGGCAATCACCCACAGCCAGAGCAATATCGGTAAGCCGCACCACGCGCCGAGAACCGCGAATACCTTGACGTCGGCCGCGCCCATGACGCGCATCGCAAAAAGCGGAAAGAAAACGACCAAGCCGGTCAGCATGCCGATCAATGCCTGCCCGGTTGAAATGCCAAACGGATTTGCGTTTATCAGTGAACTGACGAGTGCAGCAGCGCCTCCGCAGATGACAAGCGAGTTCCGAACAAGCCGAAATCGAATATCACCGGCAGCAACGAGCGCGGCCCAGGCAAAAAAAATGCTGGTGCTGATGAGATGTGCCATATCGCGATCGACTGCGCATGCCCACGTAACGGCGAGCGAGCCGCAACCGCGGCTCGCTCACCCCCCAACGAACTGCAAGGGTCAGGGCAGCGAACTGGCAATCGTGGCGAACAAAGCCGAGATCTTCGTGCCGATGGTCGTCACGCTGGTAATGATCAAGGCAGCAATCAGACCCGCAATCAACCCATACTCGATCGCGGTAACCCCGTCTTCTTCCTTGAGGAAGCGCTTGATAAGTGCTTTCATTTTTTAATTCCTCGTGCCTGTATGTACGTTTTTGGCCTTTTATACGTTGTACATCCCCGCATATATGGCCCTTGCCCCGTGTCGTTCGTTACACCTGTTAACGACAACCGGATGCGCTTTCTTTATATGTCACCCCGAGGGGCATGTGTCACGATTTGATGCAAGTTAACATTCGCGATAGTGCCCCTCCTCGAACGTCGTGTACCGAACTGTACATTTCCTTACACCTGCCCCGGATTCTATATCCGATCCCATTTAACTTCCAACCTCTTTCAAGACCGGATCGAAAAAACTTTCCGGAAGCACAGCGTATTTGTACGGGGTTTCGGTACGACTTACACATAGGACTAACGATAGGTTAGATGTGCACACCTAATCCACCAGTAAAACAATCAGACCGCCTGCAGGGGCCTGCCTCGCCCCCACGTTACGCCACGCGCGTAACGCCAATGATGAGACGTTACGTTACGAAACGGCCGAAACCGTTCTCATTCGACCGTTTTTAAACAATTTCAACAATCTTTCAATTACCACAAACTCCTTTTCCGACAAGGAATTGTCTCGTTTAAAACCAATCGTCGAGCCGTCGGCCATCGAAATGGCACGACAGTTGCAGAGTAATCCCCGCATCACTCAACACAACATCAGTTTCAATGCGAGGACGAAATGGACATTCAGGTTATCCCTCATGGCACGCTCCGGACGACTATGATCGCGGCCACCGTGGCAGCCATGCTTTCCCTCTCCGCGTGCGGCGGCTCCGGTTCCATCAGCAAGGGGCTCAGCGGCGGCTCCGGCTCCGGTGGCAGCGACTCGATCTCCACGTCGGGCGGCGGCACCTCGGGCGGCACGTCCGGCTCGACGAGCGGCAGCACGTCGGGTAGCACCAGCGGCTCGACCAGCGGCAGCACGAGCGGTTCGACGAGCGGCAGCACCAGCGGAACGAGCAGCGGCACGAGCGGCACCTCCGGTGTGTCGTCGAACGCGGTGGGAACTGTCCTCGCAAGCAGCAGCAATCTCATCAATGATGTCGGCGGCACGGTGTCGGGTCTCGGCTCCATGATCGCCGGCCAGTCGCTGCCCGGCGTCAACCCGGCTACGACGCAAGCGGCAGGCGGCATCGTGCAGAACGTCGGCGGCGCAGTCACGGCGCTCGGCAATGGCCTCGGCAACGGCCTCGGCCAGCTCGGTGCGACGACAGATCCGGTCGGCGTCACGGTCGCCAGCACGGGCGGCGTCGTGAACCAGCTCGGCGGCGCAGTCACGCAAACCGGTAACCTCGTCACGAGCCTCGGCAGCGGTCCGCTGTCGCCGCTCGCCCCCGTCACCGGCGCCGTCGGCGGCCTCGTCACGCAGGTCGGCAACGCAGTAGCGAACGGCGGCACCACGCTGTCCAACGTGCTGTCGACCGGCCCGATCCAGCAGGTCACGCAGACGGTCAGCTCGGCGATCACGCCGATCACGACGATGGTCGGTCAGACGACGCAGACGATCGGGACGGCCACCGGCCTCGGCGCCCCGGTTAACACGCTGCTCGGCACGATCGGCAACGGCCTGAACCAGGGCGGCGCGCTGATCGCATCGACGGGCGGCAACCCCGTCACGACCGGCCTCGGCAACACCGTCTCGTCGACCGGCAATACCGTGAAGGCTGTCGGCGGCCTGCTTACCGGCAGCACCGGCGGCGTGACCAATCCGCTCGCGCCGCTCACGGGCCTCCTCACAACCGTTGGCGGCCTGGGCGGCGCAACCGGCGGCACCAGCGGCGGCCCGCTCGCCCCGGTCACGGGCCTCGTTTCCACGGTCACCGGCGCGCTCGGCGGCGCTGCAGGCGGCACGAGCGGCGGCCCACTGGCTCCGGTCACCGGCCTCGTCTCGACCGTCACCGGCGCACTCGGTGGCGCAACGGGCGGCACGAGCGGCAGTCCGCTCGCCCCCGTCACCAGCCTGGTCTCCACCGTGACCGGCGCACTCGGCGGCGCTGCAGGCGGCAGCGGCGGCCCGCTCGCCCCGGTCACGGGCCTCGTCTCCGCGGTCACCGGCGCACTCGGCAGCGCAACGAGCGGTAGCAACCCCATTGCCGCTCCGGTCCCCGCAGTCACCAGCACGGCAGGCGCACCGACACTGAGCGGCGGCACGGGTGCCGTCACGGGCTCCGGCTCGGGCACGAACCTGCTCGCGCCTGTCACGTCGCTGCTCGGCGGCCTGCTCGGCGGCACGCACAAGTAACCCGACATCCATTCATCGACAAGACAGCGAGGAGTCCATCATGTCCCAGCGTTCCATCACGACGATCGCCCTGCGCCAATGGCGAGTGCCCCTTACCGTTTTCGCGACGGCCTGCCTGCTCGCCGCGTGCGGCGGCAACAGCGTCAGCACGCCGCCCACCAGCAGCAACAACGGCAGCTCCAGCGGTACGAGCGGCAGCAGCGGCACGAGCGGCACCAGTGGCACGACGACCGGCACCAAGGGCGCCGTCAGCACGCTCGGCCAGACCGCGACCGACCTCGGCGGCACGATCGGCAACGTCACCGTGCCGGGTCTCGGCGACGGCGTGACGAAGGGTGTCGGCAGCACCGTCTCGAGCACCGGCACGATCATCGACGCAGCCGCCGATGCCGTGAGCAACGGCCTGGGACAGATCGGCACAACGAAGGATCCGGTCGGCACGACGGTCGCCGGGCTCGGGAATGTCGTCGGTGCGACGAGCAACACCGTGTCCGGACTGAGCTCGACGGTCAAGGCGCTCGGCACGGGTCCGCTCGCGCCGCTCGCCCCTGTCACGACACCGGTCGGCACCGTGCTCGACACCGTCGCCAACGGCCTGACGGCCGCCGGCACGACGATCGGCTCGACGCTGTCGTCGGGTGCCGTGCAGCAAGTGACGCAACCGCTCAGCTCGGCCATCACGCCGCTGGTGATCACCGCGGGCCAGGTCACGCAACAGGTCGGCACGACCACGGGCCTCGGACAACCGGTGTCGGGTCTGCTCGGCCAGATCGGCGGTGCAATCAGCTCGGCGGGCAAGCAGGTCGCCGGCACGTCGAACCAGCCGCTCGTCGGCGATGTCGGTCAGCTCGTCACCTCGGTCGGCAACACCGTGACCAACGCGGGCGGCCTCGTGAACCCGAACGGCCCGAACGGCGCAGCACCGATCCCCGGCCTGCTCACGAGCCTCGTCGGCGGCTCGTCGACTACCGTCCAGAACGGCGCGTCGTCGGGGTCCAGCTCGACGAACCCGCTCGGCGGCCTGCTGTCCGGCCTCGGCTCGACGCCGCTCGGTTCGCTCACGGGCGCGGTCGGCGGCGCAACGGGCAGCTCGGGCAGCAATCCGCTCGCGCCGGTCACGGGCCTCGTGTCGACGGTGACGGGCACGCTCGGCGGTGCAACGGGCGGCGCAGGCGGTGCAAACGCTCTCGCGCCTGTCACCGGTTTGCTGAATACTGTCACCGGAGCAGTTGGCGGTGCAGCGGGATCCGGGGCTTCGTCGAATCCGCTCGCGCCGGTCACGTCGCTCGTCGGCGGCGTGACGGGTTCGGCATCGTCGGGCAGTTCGACGGGCCTCCTGGCGCCGGTCACGGGGTTGCTCGGCACGCTGGGTAGCGTCGGCAAGTAAGGAGGACAGTCGCGCCTTTGCAGCCGGAGCAGGAGGCGCGGCCATACAAACACAATCGGCAATGCGGCACGCGGCGCGCGACACCCTGGTGTCGCGCGCCCGCATTAGAAAGAAGACAAAAAGCAAGGCCTACGAGGAAGAACAATGAAATCCAGACTCGACAGATGGATGATGCTGCTCGCCATCGCGGCAGCAGGCACGGCACATGCACAGACGCGCGCGGCAGGTAACCCGCTCGACTCCCTCCCCCAGATCAACGCGCCGAAGAAAGGTCCGAGCGTCACCGTGCAGGTTGCGCCGCAGGCACCGCAACTGCAGGAGCTGCTGTCGCGGCACCTGACGCCGACGACGTTCCAGGTCGAAGGCGTGAAGTCGGTGCCGTTCGACGAAATCTCGCGGCGCTTCACGCCCCTCGTCGGCAAGGACATCACGATCGGCGAACTGATCGAAACCGCCAACGGCGTGACCAAGCTGTACCAGGATCGCGGCTATGCGCTGTCGTTCGCGTTCATTCCCGCGCAGACGTTCGAGAACGGCGTCGTGCGCGTCACGGTCGTCGAAGGCTACGTGTCGGACGTCAAGGTCACGGGCAAGCCCGGCGCGATGGAATCGAAGATTCGCGCGATCGCCGCGCACATTACGGCCGATCGCCCGCTGCGCCGCGCGACGTTCGAACGCTACGTGAACACCTTCGGCCTCCTGCCCGGCCTCACGGTCAAGGCCAACGTGCCGCCGCCTCAGACGACCGATGGAGCGACAACGCTCGAACTGGCCGTCGACCGCAAGGCATTCAACGTCAGCACCGGCATCGATTTCAATCACCCGGGCGTCCAGGGGCTCATCACCGCAACGGAGAACGGCCTCACGTCGTTCGGCGAGCAATTGAGCATTTCCGCGTTGGTGCCGCCCGGACGCGACAAGCAGACCTACGTCGCGTTCAGCGGCGCAGTGCCGGTCGGCAGCAGCGGCCTGGTCACGCGCCTCGATGCCAGCACGTACCGCGGCAAGCCGACCGACAACCCGGGCCTGCCGTCGACCGTCGAGCGTACGGTCAAGAACGAGAAACTCGGTCTTTCGGCGTCCTATCCGTTGCTGCTGAACAACCAGCGCAGCCTGCTCGGTACCGTGTCGGGCTATGCGTCGCACAACGAAGACCGCTACCAGAACAAGATCACCGGCAACAGCATCGACACGCGCTCGCAGGTCCGCGTGCTGCAAATGCAGCTTGACTACACGAGCGTATCGGCCAAGCAGGTACAGAAACTCAGCGTCAACGTCGCGAGGGGCTTCAACATTCTCGGCGCGTCGAAGTCGCAGGACATCACGATCGGCTCGAACACGACGTCGGTGGACAGCCCGATTTCACTGACGTTCGTGCGCACCGGCGCGACCTTCACGCAGACCAACGAATGGCCGTTCAAGATTGGCACGTCGGTCTCGCTGACCGGCCAGTACAGCCCCGATTCACTGCCGACGTCGGAACAGATCTCGTTCGGTTCGACGCGCTATGCGCTCGGCTACCAGCCCGGCGAAACGTCGGGCGACTCGGGCTGGGGGATGTCGCTGGAGGTCAACCGCGGCTTCACGCCGGGCTGGAGGTACATGAAGTCGGTCACGCCGTACATCGCGTACGACATGGCGCGCGTATACCTGCACACGGGCACGCCATCGCCGAGCCGCCTGTCGTCGGTCGGTATCGGCGTGCGGTTGACGGACAGCCGCTACTACAGTCTCGACCTGAATATCGCGAAGCCGGTCGGCGATGCACCGGTTGAAAGCGCATCGCGCAGCCCGCGCGTGAATGCCGCGTTCTCGTATCAGATCAACTGATCGGTCACCACAGCCCGCGTCTCGCGGGCTGTTTCGATTAGAGTCCCCTCTATCAAACGCAGCGCGCGGTTTCACGTATTCTGGCAAAGCTCGCAACATGCCACCGCCCCATGCAGACGGTCGTGCGGGCAAATCGAATACGACACGAAACAAGGAGGAAGACAATGATTCAACTGACCCGCCCGTTGCGCGCACTGGCCATCGCAAGTGCACTGCTCGCTTGCGCCGCCCCCACCTTTGCCCAGGCCGACAACCCCGTCGGCATGTGGCAGACGATCGACGACAACACTCATGCACCGAAGGCACTCGTGCAGATCGCCGACGACGGTGAGGGTTCGCTGTCGGGCAAGGTCGTCAAGGGACTCGGCGCCAACGACACGCCCGATCGTCGCTGCACCGCGTGCACGGACGAGCGCAAGGATCAGCTCATCAAAGGCATGACGATCATCAAGGCGATGAAGAAGGACGGCGACCACTGGGACGGCGGCAACATTCTCGACCCGGAAAACGGCAAGGTCTACAAGTGCAAGATGTCGCTGGAAGACGGCGGCCAGAAGCTCGTCGTGCGCGGCTACATCGGCGTGTCGCTGCTCGGCCGATCGCAGACCTGGGTTCGCGCACAGTAACGCGACGCGCGACGCAATGAAAAATCGGCCTGCGACGACGTCGTCAGGCCGATTTTGTTTGGGTGTGGGCGTGAATGAAATCGAACGACATCACGCTGCGTGCTTCAGCGTATTCGACGCATAGCTGCCCGGTGCACGGTACACCGGCGCTGCCGCACTCCGCACCTCCGCCGCCTTCGACTGCGCGTGCTTGCGCATCCGCGAGGACAGTTCGTTGCACAGATTCACGCCTGCGTCGCCATACAGTTCGCGCATCACCTGCATCAATGTGCCGGTCTCGTGCCAGACCTTGAAGCGGCGATGGCATGTCTGGTACGAAGGGTAACGACGCGGCATCGCGGACCAGGTCGCGCCGCTATAGATGACCCAGAGTACGCCGTTCAGGACGGCGCGCGTGTTGGCCAACGGTCGGCCGCGCAACTCGGTGCGCGGCTGCATTTCGGGCAGCAGCGGCACGACGCAGTGCCACTCGTGGTCGGTCAGATCGCGATACGGTGTCATGGACATCTCCAGCCTTAGGAACCATGACACAACGATATCGGCTGGCCTCAACGATGAATATAAGACAAGTCCGAAAATACCCGAAGATCGCGAGAATTTGACTGGATTTGACGTTTGAAGCCAGTCACTTGTCGCAAGCCTCGATCAGGTTAGCGAAGTATCGACGATGCGGCGCGGTGTTTCGAGGTACTCCTTCGACTGCATCTCGACGATCCGCGAAACCGTGCGCGCGAACTCGTTCGCCATCGGCCCTTCGACGTACAGTTGCTCCGCAGGCACCGCCGCGGACATCAGCAGCTTGACCTTGTGGTCGTACAGCACGTCGATGAGCCAGGTGAAGCGCCGCGCCTCGGACGCCATGCGCGGCGACATCTGCGGCACTTCCGACAGCACGATCGCGTGGAAACGGCTGGCCAGCTCGAGATAGTCGTTCTGCGAGCGCGGGCCGCCGCACAGCGTCGCGAAATCGAACCAGACAACCCCGTCGGCCTTGCGCAGCGCCTTCAGCTCGCGCTTCTCGATATGCAGGATCGGGCTTTCGTCCGGCACCGCAGCGAGCTTCGCGAACGCATGACGCAGTTCGCGATCCGCGTCCGCGCCGAGCGGCGTGTGATACATCTGCACCTGCGCGAGCGTGCGCTGGCGATAGTCAACGCCGGCGTCGACGTTCAGCACGTCGAGCTTCTGCTTGATCAGCGCGATCGCCGGCAGCATGCGGTCGCGATGCAGGCCATCGGGATACAGATCGTCGGGATCGTAGTTGGACGTCATCACGAACTGCACGCCGTTGTTGAACAGGCGATCGAGCAGCCGGTACAGGATCATCGCGTCCGCGATGTCCGACACGTGGAATTCGTCGAAGCAGATCAGCCGGTAGCGCTTCGCGATGCGTCGAGCGAGCTCGTCGAGCGGATCGGCCTGCCCTTTCAATTCCTCGAGTTCGCGGTGCACTTCACGCATGAATTCGTGGAAGTGCAGGCGCGTCTTGCGCTGCACGGGCACCACCGCGTAGAAGCTGTCCATCAGGAAGCTCTTGCCGCGGCCGACGCCACCCCACATGTAGACGCCGCGCGGCAGGTCCGGATGATTGATGAGCTTCTTGAACGCGTTCGAGCGGCGCGCCTTGTAGTCGACCCATTCGTCGAAGCAGTGCTGCAGGCGATCGACGGCCGCGCGCTGGGCGGGATCGGACTGATAGCCGCGCGTGGTCAATTCGCGCGTGTAGTATTCGGTGACGTTCATCAGGCAAACCGGAAAAAACGAAGGCGAGCGGGAAACCCCGCCCGCCTTCGTCATGAGACGGCTGCGCCGGCCGACGGCCGGCCGACGCTATACCGCGCTCAGCTGTTCAGCGAGCGCTTGTCGACGGCGAGCGCCGCTTCGCGCATCACTTCCGACATCGACGGGTGCGGATGGCAGATGCGGGCGATGTCTTCCGACGCCGCCTTGAACTCCATCGCCACCACGGCTTCCGCGATCAGGTCCGACGCGTTCGCGGCAATCACGTGCACGCCGAGCAGCTCGTCGGTCTTCGCGTCCGCGATCATCTTCACGAAGCCATCCGGCGCGTTCATGCCGAGCGCACGGCCGTTGATCGAGAACGGGAACTTGCCCGACTTGATCTCGCGGCCTTCCGCTTTCAGCTGCTGCTCCGTCTTGCCGACCCATGCGATTTCCGGGTACGTGTAGATCACCCACGGAACGCAGTTGTAGTCGATGTGCGGCTTCTGGCCGTCGATCACTTCCGCGACCAGCACGCCTTCGTCTTCCGCCTTGTGCGCGAGCATCGGGCCGCGCACCACGTCGCCGATCGCGTAGACGTTCGGCACGGCCGTGCGGCAGTGGTCGTCGACGTCGATGAAGCCGCGCTCGTTCGCCTTCAGGCCGATTGCCTCGAGGCCGAGGTTGTCGGTGTTCGGCACGCGGCCGACCGACACGATCAGGCGGTCGGCGTCGAGCGTCTGCGCGTTGCCGTCCTTGTCCGTGTAAGCGATCGACACGCCATTCGCGGTCGTCTTCACGTCGCCGATCTTCACGCCGAGATGGATGTCGAGGCCCTGCTTCTTGAACAGCTTGGCCGCTTCCTTCGCGAGCGCTTCGTCGGCTGCGCCGAGGAACGCCGGCAGCGCTTCGAGCACCGTCACTTCGGCACCCAGGCGACGCCACACCGAGCCGAGCTCGAGGCCGATCACGCCTGCGCCGATCACGGCGAGCTTCTTCGGCACCGAGTCGAACGTCAGCGCACCTTCGTTGTCCGACACGATCTTGTTGTCGACCGGGACGTTCGGCAGGTGACGCGCCTTCGAGCCCGTCGCGATGATCACGTTCTTCGCGGTGACGACTTCGGTGTCACCCTCGCCGCTCACTTCGATCTGCACGCCGGCGTCGGTCTTGCCGGCGAACTTGCCATGGCCCTTCAGCCAGGTGATCTTGTTCTTCTTGAACAGGAACTCGATCCCGCTCGTCATCTTCTCGACGATCGCATCCTTGCGGCCGAGCATCTTCGCGACGTCGATCTTCACGCCGTCGACCGTGATGCCGTGGTCGGCCAGGTGATGCGACGTGTTCTCGAACTCTTCCGACGAGGCGAGCAGCGCCTTCGACGGAATGCAACCGACGTTCAGGCAGGTGCCGCCGAGCTTCAGCGCGCCGGCCGGGTTCTTCCACTTCTCGATACAGGCAACGGTCTTGCCGAGCTGCGCGGCGCGAATCGCGGCGATGTAGCCACCGGGGCCGGCGCCGATCACGACGACGTCAAATTCCTTGGACATGACAATCCTTTCTACTTGTACGCCCGCACGCCCGCGCGCGTGCGCGAGCGTGCGGGGCGGGTCAATGCAGTGAGACTCGGCTTACAGGTCGAGCAGCAGGCGTGCCGGATCTTCCAGCGCATCCTTCATCGCGACGAGCGACAGCACGGCTTCGCGGCCGTCGATGATCCGGTGGTCGTACGACAGTGCCAGGTAGTTGATCGGACGGATCACGATCTGGCCGTTTTCGACAACCGGGCGCTCCTTCGTCGCGTGCACGCCGAGGATGGCCGATTGCGGCGGGTTGATGATTGGGGTCGACAGCATCGAGCCGAACACGCCGCCGTTCGAGATCGAGAACGTACCGCCCGTCATTTCCTCGATCGACAGCTTGCCGTCCTTCGCCTTCTGGCCGAATTCGGCGATCTTCTTCTCGATCTCGGCGAGGCTCAGCTGGTCCGCATTGCGCAGGATCGGCACGACCAGGCCACGCGGCGAACCGACCGCGATACCGATGTCGAAGTAGCCGTGATAGACGATGTCGTTACCGTCGATCGACGCGTTCACCAGCGGGAACTTCTTCAGCGCGTGCACGGCCGCCTTCACGAAGAACGACATGAAGCCGAGCTTCACGCCATGTTCCTTCTCGAACTTGTCCTTGTACTTCGCGCGCAGGTCCATGACCGGCTGCATGTTGACTTCGTTGAACGTCGTCAGGATCGCGTTGGTCTGCTGCGACTCGAGCAGACGCTCGGCGATACGCGCACGCAGACGCGACATCGGCACGCGCTGTTCCGGACGGTCGTTCAGCCAGGTCGTGGCCGACGCCGGCACCTTCACGTCCGGCAGCGACGGCTTCGCAGCGGCGGTCTTCGCCGGTGCGGCGGCCGGAGCAGCCTTCGGTGCGCTGCCCGCTGCCAGCGCGTCGCCCTTCGTGACACGGCCGTCGCGGCCCGAACCTGCGACGTCGCCTGCCGACAGGCCCTTCTCGGCCAGCAGCTTCGATGCGGCCGGCGATGCGGCAGCCGAGCTCGACGCAACTGCGGCAGCCGGCTGTGCTGCCGGTGCGGCTGCAGCAGGCGCTGCCGCCGGCTTCACTTCGGCGGCGCCTGCCGCTGCTTCGGCAGCACCTGCCTTCGCTTCGGTGTCGATCGTCGCGATGATCTGGTCGGCGACCACGGTGTCACCATCGTTCTGCAGCACTTGCGCGAGCACGCCCGCGGCCGGTGCCGGCACTTCGAGCACGACCTTGTCGGTCTCGAGTTCGATCAGGATTTCGTCCTGCGCGACTGCTTCGCCCGGCTTCTTCTTCCACTGCAGCATGGTGGCTTCCGAAACCGACTCCGAAAGCTGGGGGACTTTGACTTCTACGATAGCCATGTGATTTTCCTGGATGCTTAATCTGGGTAATGACGAGGTTCGTGCGATTCCTTCGGCCGGTGCGGCGCGCGACGCGCCCGGCAGGCCAAAAGAGACGGGAAAGCGCCGCGCGCCTTCCCGTTTCGCTTCCGTCGATTATTTCGCGATCGATGCGCTCTTCAGGCGGCCGAACGCACCTTCGATGAGGGCCTTCTGCTGCTCGTAGTGCTTCGCGTAGTAGCCGACCGCCGGCGAGGCCGAAGCCGGACGGCCGCTGTACGCCAGCTTCTGCCCTTCCTTCATGCCTTCCTTCAGGTGGTGCTCGACGTAGAACCAGGGGCCCTGGTTCTGCGGCTCGTCCTGCACCCAGACCACTTCAGTCGCGTTCTCGTACTTCTTCATTTCGGCTTCGAACTGCTTGTGCGCGAACGGATACAGCTGCTCGATACGGATGATCGCGACGTCGTTCGCCTTCGCTTCGCGGCGATGCGCGACGAGGTCGTAGTACACGCGGCCCGAGCACGCCAGCACGCGCTTGACCTTCTTCGCGTCGATGCCGCCGTCGGTTTCGCCCAGCACCGGCTGGAACGAACCCTTCGCGAGCTCCGACAGGTCCGACACCGCTTCCTTGTGGCGCAGCAGCGACTTCGGCGTGGCGACGATCAGCGGCTTGCGGAACAGACGGATCATCTGGCGACGCAGCAGGTGGAAGATCTGCGCCGGCGTCGTCGGCTGGACGACCTGCATGTTGTGATCGGCACACAGTTGCAGGAAACGCTCAATACGGGTCGACGAGTGTTCCGGACCCTGGCCTTCGTAGCCGTGCGGCAGCAGCATCGTGAGACCCGACACGCGGCCCCACTTCACTTCACCCGACGAGATGAACTGGTCGATCACGACCTGCGCGCCGTTGACGAAGTCGCCGAACTGGGCTTCCCACAGCACGAGCGTGTTCGGCTCGGCGGTCGAGTAACCGTATTCGAAGCCCAGCACCGCTTCTTCCGACAGCACCGAGTCGATCACCGTGAACTTCGCCTGGCCTTCGGCGATGTTCTGCAGCGGCACGTACGTGCCGTCGTTCCAGCGTTCGCGGTTCTGGTCATGCAGCACCGCGTGACGGTGCGTGAACGTGCCGCGGCCCGAGTCCTGGCCCGTCAGGCGCACCGAGTAGCCCGATGCGACGAGCGACGCGAACGCGAGGTGTTCGCCCATGCCCCAGTCGAGCGGCTGGTCGCCGCGCGCCATGTTGCGGCGGTCGTTGATCACGCGCTCGACGAGCGGGTGGACCTTGAAGTTTTCCGGGACCGTCGTGATGCGTTCGCCGAGGCGCTTCAGTTCGGCGAGCGGCACGGCCGTATCGGCTGCGTCCGTCCACTTGCGGTTCAGGAACGGCACCCAGTCGACCGCGTACTTGCTCTTGTAGTTCGACAGGACCGGGTCGACCGTGTGGTGACCGTCGTCCATTGCCTTGCGGTACGCCTTCACGAAGTTGTCGGCGTCTTCCGCGCTGATCACGCCCTGCTGCACGAGCCTCTCGGCGTACAGTGCACGGGTGCCCGGGTGCTGCGCGATCTTCTTGTACATCAGCGGCTGCGTGACCGCCGGCGTGTCCTGCTCGTTGTGACCCAGCTTGCGGAAGCAGACGATGTCGATCACGACATCCTTGTGGAACTGCATCCGGTAATCAATCGCGATCTGCGTCGCGAGGATCACGGCTTCCGGATCGTCGCCGTTCACGTGCAGCACCGGCGCCTCGATCATCTTGACGACATCGGTACAGTACAGCGTCGAGCGCGCGTCGCGCGGGTCGGACGTCGTGAAGCCGATCTGGTTGTTGATGACGATGTGCAGCGTGCCGTGCGTGCCGTAGCCGCGCGTCTGCGCGAGGTTCAGCGTTTCCATCACGACGCCCTGGCCTGCGAAGGCCGCGTCGCCGTGGATCTGCACCGGCAGCACCTGCAGGCCGTCTTCGTCGCCGCGACGGTCCATCCGCGCCTTCGCGGAACCTTCGACCACCGGGTTCACGATTTCGAGGTGCGACGGGTTGAACGCGAGCGACAGGTGCACCGGGCCGCCTTCCGTCGACACGTCCGACGAGAAGCCCTTGTGGTACTTCACGTCGCCGGCCGGCAGGTCGTCGACGTGCTTGCCTTCGAATTCGGCGAACAGGTCGGCCGGCATCTTGCCCAGCGTGTTGACCAGCACGTTCAGACGGCCGCGGTGGGCCATGCCGATGATGATTTCCTGCACGCCGCGCTTGCCCGAGTGCTGGACGACTTCGTCCATCGCCGCGATGAAGCTTTCGCCGCCTTCGAGCGAGAAGCGCTTCTGGCCGACGTACTTGGTGTGCAGATAGCGCTCGAGGCCTTCCGCTGCCGTCAGGCGATTCAGGATGTGCTTCTTCTTGTCGACCGAGAAGGCCGGCGTCGCGCGGATCGATTCCAGGCGCTCCTGCCACCAGCGCTTCTGCTCCGGATCGCTGATGTACATGTACTCGGCGCCGAGCGTGCCGCAGTACGTGTCACGCAGGCCCTTGACGATGTCGCGCAGCGAAGCCTGGTCGAAACCGAAATACAGGTTGCTTGCGCTGTACGTCTGGTCGAGGTCGCCTTCGGAGAAGTCGTAGAACGCGGGTTCGAGTTCGGGAATGGCGGGACGTTCGCGACGCTTCAGCGGATCCAGATTGGCCCATTGCGAGCCGAGGAAACGATAGGCGCTGATGAGGGACTGGACGTGGACCTGCTTGCGCGCGGTCGCCAGATTGCTGGTGCTTTCGCGCGGGATGAAGGCATTGGCCTTCGCACGCTCGGCAAACGATTCGACGATCGGAAAATGAGCGACGTCATTGGCATTCGAGCCGTCCGTTGCAGGCACGTTCTGCAGCGCGTCGAAATACTCTCGCCAGTTCTCCGGCACCGATGCCGGATTGTTGAGGTATGCATCGTACAGTTCTTCAACGTACGAAGCATTGCCGCCGAACAGATAGGAGTTCAGCTGAAACTGCTTCATTACATCTGACATTTTACGCTCACCTTTCTTCGAGCTTCTCGAGAAATAGCGGGTTACTCAACCTTCCGCGACACGGCCTGACCGTTTAGCGGATTGCGAATCAAGTCTTGCTTGGAAGGACCTAAAACTTGCGTGCGCGCAGCATATCACAGAACCGATACCGGAGTTCACGGCGAAATGTGCCTGAAAGCACCGCACGACGGGGTTTTGCCGGATTGCCACGACCCGCGGGAACAGTGTTTTGCAACGCATTCGGTTGCACATCGCGCGGATGCAAAAAAGGCCGCCCGAAGGCGACCTTTTGCGTCATGCACGGGAACAGCCGAGCTTAGTCGACCGCGCCTTCGCGGCTCGCGCGGCGGCGCTCGTGCTCCTTCAGGAAGCGCTTGCGCAGGCGGATCGACTGCGGCGTCACTTCGACGAGTTCGTCGTCATCGATGAATTCGACCGCATATTCGAGCGACATCTGGACCGGCGGCACGAGACGCACGGCTTCGTCGGTACCCGACGCACGCACGTTGGTCAGCTGCTTGCCCTTGATCGGGTTCACGACGAGGTCGTTGTCGCGGCTGTGGATGCCGATGATCATGCCCTCATACAGCGCGTCGCCCGGCTTCACGAACATGCGGCCGCGATCCTGCAGCTTCCACAGCGCGTACGCCACTGCCGCGCCGTCGTCCTGCGAGATCAGCACGCCGTTGCGGCGCTCGAACACCGAGCCGTCCTTGACCGGCGCGTACGAGTCGAAGATGTGGCTCATCAGGCCCGTGCCGCGCGTCAGCGTCAGGAATTCGCTCTGGAAGCCGATCAGGCCACGTGCCGAAATCTTGTACTCAAGACGCGTGCGGCCGCGGCCGTCCGACGCCATGTCGAGCATTTCGCCCTTGCGGCGGCCAAGCTCTTCCATCACGCCACCCTGGTGCTCGTCCTCGACGTCGACGGTCAGCAGCTCGTACGGCTCGTGGCGCACGCCGTCGATTTCCTGCATCACGACGCGCGGACGCGACACGGCCAGCTCATAGCCTTCGCGGCGCATGTTCTCGACGAGAATCGTCAGGTGCAGCTCACCGCGGCCCGACACTTCGAACACCGTTTCGTCGCCCGTGTCCTTCACGCGCAGCGCGACGTTGTGGTTCAGTTCCTTCATCAGGCGGTCGCGGATCTGGCGGCTCGTCACGAACTTGCCTTCGCGGCCTGCCAGCGGCGACGAGTTGACGAGGAAGTTCATCGTCAGCGTCGGCTCGTCGACGGTGATCATCGGCAGCGCTTCCGGCGTATCGACCGCGCAGATCGTCGCGCCGATGCCGACGTCTTCAATACCGTTGATCAGCACGATGTCGCCCGCTTCGGCCGATTCGACCTGCACGCGCTCGAGGCCCTTGAACGACAGCACCTGGTTGATCTTGCGGTTCAGCACGTCGCCTTCCGGACCGAAGCGCATCACGACCGGCTGGCCCGGCTTGATGCGGCCGCGCGTGATGCGGCCGACGCCGATCCGGCCGACGTACGTCGAATAGTCGAGCGACGTGATCTGGAGTTGCAGCGGCGCTTCCGGATCGGCCGGGCGGACCGGCACGTGCGCGAGGATCGCCTCGAACAGCGGGCGCATGTCGCCTTCGCGGGTCGCCGGATCGAGCGACGCATAGCCGTTCAGGCCCGATGCGTAGACGATCGGGAAGTCGAGCTGCTCCTCGGTCGCGCCGAGCTTGTCGAACAGGTCGAAGGTCTGGTTGATGACCCAGTCGATGCGCGCGCCCGGGCGGTCGATCTTGTTGATCACGACGATCGGCTTCAGGCCGAGCGCGAGCGCCTTCTTCGTGACGAAGCGCGTCTGCGGCATCGGACCCTCGACGGCGTCGACGAGCAGCAGCACCGAGTCGACCATCGACAGCACGCGCTCCACCTCGCCACCGAAGTCCGCGTGCCCCGGCGTGTCGACGATGTTGATGTGCGTGCCTTCGTATTCGACCGCGCAGTTCTTCGCGAGAATCGTGATCCCGCGCTCCTTTTCGATGTCGTTCGAGTCCATCACCCGTTCGGCAATCTGCTGGTTCTCGCGGAAGGTGCCGGACTGGCGGAGCAGTTGGTCGACGAGCGTGGTCTTGCCGTGGTCGACGTGGGCGATGATGGCGATATTGCGAAGGGCGCGGGTCATAGAAACCTGAAATCGTTGAACGCGCAAACGCGCACGCTCGTCTGTCACCGGGACACGTGCGCGCGCGTTGCAGCTTGGAAACCACAAATTATAGCACGTGAGAATGTCGGAAGCCGGACCGTCCGGTGCAATGCAACAAGCGACGCCATCCTGCCCTCGCCACCGACGCGGCCGACACCACTCCCGGCGCCCCGAAGACCCTGATCCGGACAAGGAGATTCCGGAGCACGGAGCGCGCCCTCGCCCGTTCGATTAACATTTGCCGAGGCAAGCAATTGTGCCTATACTGCTGCCTAGTCAACTATTGCAGCTTCAGGGTTTTATGTCGGATTCTCCTTCTCAACCGCCTGTTTCGCCGCTGTCCTCGTATCAGATGAACGACAGCGTCGGTTATCTGATGTCGCGCGTGAAGTCGGTGATGACCAATCTCGTCACGCAACGAACGCAGGAAGAGCTCGGCATCACCGGCACGCAGGCGAGCATGCTGTTCATGATCGCGGTCGGCAAGTGTTCGACGGCCGCCGAGCTCGCGCGGGAATACGGGATCGACGCGAGCGCGGTCACGCGCCTGCTCGATCGTGTCGAGAAGCGCGGGCTGCTGTCCCGCGTGCGCAGCATCGAGGATCGGCGTGTCGTGCGCCTCGAACTGACCGACGAAGGCCGTGCGCTTGCCGAGCGGCTGCCGCCGGTGTTCCGCAGCGTGCTCGACGAGTTGCTGGACGGGTTTACGCCGGAAGAAGTCGGGTTCCTGAAGAGCATGCTGCGCCGCATTCTCAGCAATTACTGCGAGACCGCCGGCGGCAGCGTCACGTAATAGTTGCCATAACAATTACTTTAGACAGATTAATGTAAGGAAATCCTTGCAGTGTCCATCATTCATTCCGAGTCAGGGAACCGCGCGATGAAATCCTCCCCGTTGTCCGTGCGCGCCGGGTCGTGCCGTGCCGCCGTCGCCGCAGCGGTTGCCGCGCTGGCGCTGGCGGGCTGCGCAAACTACATCGGCATCAAGAGCGACAGGCAGATCGCTCCCGCGTCGCAATTCGAAACCGCCCAGAGCCTGCCGGCCCAGGGCGGCCGGTGGCCGGCGCTCGACTGGGCAAACCAGTTCGGCGATCCGCAGTTACCGCAGCTGATCGACGAGGCGCTCCAGGGCAGCCCGTCGATCGCGCAAGCGCAGGCGCGCATCGCGAAGGCGTCGTCATACATCGAATCGTCGCGCTCGAACCTGATGCCGAAGGCCGAAGCCAGCTACTCGTGGACGCGCGAGCTGTATTCGTCGAACGCGCTGTTCCCGCCCCCGTACGGCGGCCAGTGGTACAGCGAGAACAACGCGCTCGCGAGCGCGTCGTGGGATCTCGACCTGTGGGGCAAGAACCGCGAGCGCCTGCACACGGCCGTGTCGCAGGAAAAGGCCGCCGAAGCCGACATGCAGCAGGCGCGCATCACGCTCGCGTCGTCGGTCGCCCGCACCTACAACTCGCTCGCACAGCTGTATGCGCTGCGCGACATCGCGCAGCGCGAGATCACCAACCGTCAGACGGTCGGCAAGATCACCGACGGCCGCGTATCGGCCGGCCTCGACACCAACGTGGAACGCCAGACCGCGCGCGGCAATATCGCGACGACCCAGGCCTCGCTGTCCGACCTCGACGGCCAGATCACGGCCGTGCGCTACCAGCTCGCCGCGCTGCTCGGCAAGGGGCCGGATCGTGGGCTGCAGATCGCCGCGCCGGTGATGAATCCGACCGGCGAAGTCGCGCTGCCCGGCAACCTGCCGGCCGACCTCGTGTCGCGCCGCCCCGACATCGTCGCCGCGCGCTGGCAGGTCGAGGCCGCGATGCACGACGTGAAGGAAGCGAAGGCCGAGTTCTTCCCGGACGTGAACCTCGCGGCCGGCTTCGGCTTCGATGCGTTCGGCTGGGGCAAATTCCTGAATTTCGCGAGCCGCCAGGCGCAGTTCGGCCCGGCCATCCACCTGCCGATCTTCGATGCCGGCGCGTTGCGCGCGCAGCTCAAGGGCCGTTATGCGGACTTCGACCTGTCGGTCGCGAACTACAACCAGACGCTGATCGGCGCGCTGAACGACGTCGCGACGCAGGTCGCGTCGATCCGCGCGGTCGATCGCCAGATGGACGACGCGCAGCGTGCGCTCGATGCGTCGACGCGCGCGTACGACCTCGCCGTGATCCGATACAAGGCCGGCCTGTCGCCGCAGCTCCAGGTGCTGACCGCGGACAGCAACCGCCTCGCGTCGGAACAGACCGTGACCAACCTGAAGATGCGCCGGCGCGACATGCAGCTCGCGCTGATCAAGGCGCTCGGCGGCGGGTTCGACGCGACCGGCACGCGGCTCGCCGCGCCCGACGCCGACAAGCAGACGAAACAGGCTGCCAACTGATCCGGCGCCACCCCTACGCAGACACTCGAAATAACGGACGGAGAACATCGCCATGAGCGACCCTCAACAAAACGCCGCCAGCGCACAGCCGCAGAACAACGGGAAGCGCAAACGGATGATGACGCTGCTGATCGCGGTCATCCTGATCGCGGCCATCGCGTACGGTCTGTACTACTTCCTCGTCGCGCGCTTCCACGAAGAGACCGACGACGCATACGTGAACGGCAACGTCGTGCAGATCACGCCGCAGGTCACCGGTACCGTGATCGCCGTGAAGGCCGACGATACGCAGACGGTCAAGGCCGGCGATCCGCTGGTCGTGCTCGATCCGGCCGACTCGCAGGTCGCGCTGCAGCAGGCCGAGGCCAACCTCGCGCAGACGGTGCGCCAGGTGCGCGGCCTGTTCGTCAACGACGACCAGTATCGTGCGCAAGTCGCGCTGCGCCAGTCCGACCTGTCGAAGGCGCAGGACGACCTGCGCCGCCGGGTGGCCGTTGCGCAGACGGGCGCCGTGTCGCAGGAAGAAATCTCCCACGCGCGCGACGCGGTGCGCGCCGCGCAGGCGTCGGTCGACGCGGCGCAACAGCAGCTCGCATCGAACCGCGCGCTGACCGCGAACACGACGATTGCGTCACACCCGAACGTGATGGCAACTGCAGCGAAGGTTCGCGATGCGTACCTCGCGAACGCGCGTAACGTGCTGCCCGCGCCGGTCACCGGTTATGTCGCGAAGCGTTCGGTGCAGGTCGGCCAGCGCGTGTCGCCGGGCAACCCGCTGATGTCGGTCGTGCCGCTGAACGCGGTGTGGGTCGACGCGAACTTCAAGGAAGTCCAGCTCAAGCACATGCGCATCGGCCAGCCGGTCGAACTGACGGCCGACATCTACGGCTCGTCGGCCGTCTACCATGGCAAGGTCGTCGGCTTCTCGGCCGGCACGGGCTCGGCGTTCTCGCTGCTGCCCGCGCAGAACGCGACGGGCAACTGGATCAAGGTCGTGCAGCGCCTGCCGGTGCGTATCGAGATCGATCCGAAGGACCTCGAGAAGCACCCGCTGCGCATCGGCCTGTCGATGCAGGTCGACGTCGATATCAAGGACGAGCGCGGCGACCAGCTCGCCAACGCGCGGAACACAGTCTACGAGACCAACGTGTTCGCGAAGTACGGCGACGAAGCCGACGCCGAGATCGCACGCATCATCGCCGAGAACGCCGGCGGCAACGCGCCGGCACCGGCCGCGGCGAAGTCGAACGGCGTCGCCAATATGATGTAACGGCTCCGACTCCGGGAAAACAACCGACATGGCACAGGCTCCTGTCTCCCACCCGCCCCTGCAGGGCGGGCAACTCGTGCTCGGGACGATCGCGGTATCACTCGCGGTGTTCATGAACGTGCTCGACACGTCCATCGCGAACGTCGCGATCCCGACTATCTCGGGCGACCTCGGCGTGTCGTCCGACCAGGGTACGTGGGTCATCACGTCGTTCGCGGTCGCGAACGCGATCTCCGTGCCGCTGACGGGCTGGCTGACCGACCGCTTCGGACAGGTTCGCCTGTTCCTCGCGTCGATCATCCTGTTCGTCATCTCGTCGTGGATGTGCGGGCTCGCGCCGAGCCTGCCGTTCCTGCTCGCGTCGCGCGTGCTCCAGGGCGCGGTCGCGGGACCGATGATTCCGCTGTCGCAATCGCTGCTGCTGTCGAGCTACCCGCGCGCGAAGGCGCCGATGGCGCTCGCGCTATGGTCGATGACGACGCTGATCGCACCGGTCGCGGGCCCGATCCTCGGCGGCTGGATCTCGGACAACTATTCGTGGCCGTGGATCTTCTACGTGAACATCCCGGTCGGTATCGCCGCCGCGCTGGCCACGTGGTCGATCTATCGCACGCGCGAATCGACGGTGCGCCGCGCGCCGATCGACGGCGTCGGCCTCGCGCTGCTCGTGCTGTGGGTCGGCTCCCTGCAGATCATGCTCGACAAGGGCAAGGATCTCGACTGGTTCTCGTCGACGACGATCATCGCGCTCGCGCTGATCGCGGTCATCTCGTTCGCGTTCTTCGTGATCTGGGAGCTGACGGCGGAACATCCGGTCGTCGACCTGTCGCTGTTCCGCATGCGCAACTTCACCGGCGGCACGATCGCGCTCGCGGTCGGCTACGGGCTCTACTTCGGCAACCTCGTGCTGCTGCCGCTGTGGCTGCAGACCCAGATCGGCTACACGGCAACCGATGCAGGCCTCGTGATGGCGCCCGTCGGGCTGTTCGCGATCCTGCTGTCGCCGCTGACCGGCAAGTTCCTGCCGCGCACGGATCCGCGCTACATCGCGACCGCCGCGTTCCTGACGTTCGCGCTGTGCTTCTGGATGCGCTCGCGCTACACGACCGGCGTCGACGAGTGGTCGCTGACGTTGCCGACGCTCGTGCAAGGCATCGCGATGGCCGGCTTCTTCATCCCGCTCGTGTCGATCACGCTGTCCGGCCTGCCCGGCCACCGCATTCCCGCGGCATCGGGCCTGTCGAACTTCGTGCGGATCATGTGCGGCGGCATCGGCACGTCGATCTTCCAGACCGCGTGGGACCACCGGAACAACTTCCACCACGCGCAGTTGGTCGAGCAGACCAACCCGTACAACCCGACGTTCAACCAGGCCGTCACGCAGATGGGCAACCTCGGGCTGACGCCGGACCAGGCGCACGGCCTCATCAACAACATGGCTACGCAGCAGGCCGCGCAACTCGGCGTGAACGATCTGTTCTACATCTCGGCGGCGATCTTCGTGCTGCTGATCGGACTGATCTGGATCACGAAGCCCGAACGCGCGGGCGGCGGCGATGCGGGTGCGGCGGCGTCGGCCGCGCACTGAGCGCCGCGCTCGAACGGGCATTGCCCAACAAAAAGCCCGGTCGTTCCGACCGGGCTTTCTTTCATGTCGACAGCGCCTGCGCGCCGTGAATCATGCAGCCGTCACGACGAGGCGCTCGGGAGCGAGCACGCCGTTGACCTTGCGCGCCACGCCGAGCAGCCGTACCGCGTCGTACACGCGCACACGCTCGCCCTCCGCCGCGTCGATCGAAGCGAGCGCAGACAGCGGCAACCGCTGGCCGTGCAGGAACCGCTTTGCGCTGGTTTCGTCGAGACGCACCAGCGGGAACGTCGACAGCAATGCGTCGACCGGCTGAAGCCACGCGTCGCGCGCCGCTTCGGCAGCGTCGGACAGCGCGTCGAGCGTCACCGCATGCTCGAGCGTCAGCGCACCGACACCCGTGCGACGCAGCATCGTCAGATGCGCGCCGCAACCGAGCGCTTCGCCGATATCCTCGGCCAGCGTGCGCACATACGTGCCCTTGCTGCAGGTCACGCGGAACGTCACGTCCGGCAGCTCGCAGGCCAACAGGTCGAGCGCATGGATCGTCACGTTGCGGCCTTCCCGTTCGACGGTCTGGCCCGCGCGCGCATATTCGTACAGCGGCTTGCCGTCGCGCTTGAGCGCCGAGTACATCGGCGGCACCTGCACGATCTCGCCGGTAAAGCGCGCGAGTGCCGCTTCCACCGCCGTCCGGTCGCATTCGACGGCGCGCGTGTCGAGCACGTCGCCTTCCGCGTCGCCGGTGGTCGTGCGCACGCCGAGACGCATCGTCGCTTCGTAGGTCTTGTCCGCTTCCAGCAAGTCCTGCGAGAACTTCGTCGCCTCGCCGAAGCACAGCGGCAACAGGCCCGAGGCCAGCGGATCGAGCGTGCCGGTATGGCCGGCTTTCTTCGCGAGAAGCAGGCGCTTCGCGCGAATCAGGGCGTCGTTGCTCGACAGGCCGACCGGCTTGTCGAGCAGGAGGACGCCGTCCAGCGCGCGCCGCGGCACGCGTGGACGCTGGGGGGCTGCAGTCGTCATAGGGCGCGCGCGCTCAATCGTCCTTCGCGGGCGCGTCGGCTTCGTCGTCGTCCTTCGCGCGCGTCGAGTTGGCTTCCTTGATCAGGCGCGACATTTCCACGGCCTTCTCGATCGTCTGGTCGTAATGGAAATGCAGCGTCGGCACCGTATGAATGTGCAAGCGCTTGAACAGCAGGTTGTGGAGGTGACCCGACGCGTGATTCAGCGCTTCCTGCGTCTTGTCCGGATCGCCGGTGAGCGCCGTGAAATACACCTTCGCGTGCGCGTAGTCCGGCGTGAGTTCCACGCTCTGGATGGTCACGATGCCGACGCGCGGGTCTTTGACCTCGCGCATGATGAGTTCGGACAGATCGCGCTGAATCTGGTCGGCGATCTGAACGTTGCGATTGGGGGAAGTACGTTTCCTGGACATGATCGATCCGTGATCGGTTTATCAGGATGAAGCGGCGGGCCATTGTTGGCACGCCACCATGAAAATGGGCGGAGCAAGCCCAAGCCTGCCCCGCCCATGAGCCGATGCGCGACGGTTACAGCGTACGCGCGACTTCGGTCACTTCGAAGACTTCGAACTGGTCGCCTTCCACGATGTCGTTGAAGTTCTTCACCGACATACCGCACTCGAAGCCTTGCTTCACTTCCTTCACGTCGTCCTTGAAGCGCTTCAGCGACTCGAGTTCGCCCGTGAAGATCACGACGTTGTTGCGCAGCACGCGAACCGACGACGAGCGCTTGACGATACCGTCCGTGACCATACAACCAGCGACCGCGCCGATCTTCGGCACCTTGAACACCTGGCGCACCTCGACCGTACCGGTGATGACTTCGCGCTTCTCCGGCGCCAGCATGCCCGACATCGCCGCCTTCACCTCATCCACTGCGTCGTAGATGATGTTGTAGTAGCGGATGTCGATACCGTTCGATTCGGCCAGCTTGCGCGCCTGTGCATCCGCACGCGTGTTGAAGCCGATGATGACCGCCTTCGATGCCGTCGCGAGGTTGACGTCGTTTTCGCTGATGCCGCCCACCGCGCTGTGCACGATCTGCACGCGCACTTCGTCGGTCGACAGCTTGAGCAGCGACTGCACGAGCGCTTCCTGCGAGCCCTGCACGTCGGCCTTGACGATAAGCGGCAGGTTCTGCACTTCGCCTTCGCCCATCTGCTCGAGCATGCTTTCCAGCTTCGCGGCCTGCTGCTTCGCGAGCTTCACGTCACGGAACTTGCCCTGACGGAACAGCGCGATTTCACGTGCCTTGCGCTCGTCCGGCAGCACGATCACTTCCTCGCCCGCACCCGGCACTTCCGACAGACCCTGGATTTCGACCGGGATCGACGGGCCGGCTTCCTTCGTCGGCTTGCCGTTCTCGTCGAGCATCGCACGCACACGGCCGTAGGCCGAGCCCGCGAGCACGATGTCGCCGCGGTTCAGCGTACCGGACTGCACGAGGATCGTCGCGACCGGGCCCTTGCCCTTGTCGAGCTTCGCTTCGATCACGAGGCCCTTGGCCGGCGCTTCGACCGGTGCCTTCAGTTCCAGCACTTCGGCCTGCAGCAGCACGTTCTCGAGCAGATCGTCGATGCCGGCGCCCGTCTTGGCCGACACCGGTACGAACGGCGAATCGCCACCGTATTCTTCCGGCACGACGCCTTCCGCGACCAGTTCCTGCTTGACGCGATCGGGGTTCGCTTCCGGCTTGTCGATCTTGTTGATTGCCACGACGATCGGCACGCCACCCGCCTTCGCGTGGGCGATCGCCTCCTTCGTCTGCGGCATCACGCCGTCGTCGGCAGCCACCACCAGCACCACGATGTCGGTCGCCTTCGCGCCGCGTGCACGCATTGCCGTGAACGCTTCGTGACCCGGCGTATCGAGGAACGTGATGACGCCGCGCGGCGTTTCGACGTGGTATGCGCCGATGTGCTGCGTAATGCCGCCCGCTTCGCCCGCCGCAACCTTCGCACGGCGGATGTGGTCGAGCAGCGAGGTCTTGCCGTGGTCGACGTGACCCATCACCGTGACGACCGGCGGACGCGGCAGTTGCTCCGCATCGGTGGTCGTTTCGCCTTCGACCAGCAGCGCTTCCGGATCGTCCAGCTTCGCGGCGACCGCGCGATGGCCCAGTTCCTCGACGACGATCATCGCCGTTTCCTGGTCCAGCACCTGGTTGATCGTGACCATCTGGCCCATCTTCATCATCACCTTGATGACTTCCGAGGCCTTGATCGACATCTTGTGCGCGAGATCAGCAACCGACACGGTTTCCGGCACGTGCACTTCACGCACGATCGGCTCGGTCGGCGCCTGGAACGACGATGCGCTGTCCTGGTGACGGCCACGGCCCTTCGGGCCGCCGCGCCAGCCGCGATCGACGCCGCCGCTCGAATCGCCGCGCGTCTTGATGCCGCGGCGCTTCGCCGCGTCGTCCTGCCAGCCGCCCTTGCCTGCGCCCGGCTTCTTGTTGCGGTCGCCCGCGCCTGCCGGTGCCTGCGTGGTCGCCGGCGCTGCGCCGGCCGGCTTCTTTGCTGCAGCCGGACGCGCCGGCGTACCCGCACCTGCCGGCTTCGCCGGCTTGTGCAGCGTGCCCTTCGCTTCGGCCGGCTTCGGCGGCTCGACCGGCTTCGGCGGCTCGACTGCCTTGACCACGGCCTTGCGCGGCGTGTTCATCATTTCGCGAATCGCACGCGCTTCCGCCTCGGCGGCCGCGCGACGCTTGCTGATCTCTTCCTGCTCGGCGCGCGCCTTGTCCGCCGCCTCGCGGGCAGCGTCCTCGGCCTTCTTCGCCGCTTCGCGCTGGGCCGCACGTTCAGCGGCCGCGCGTGCTTCGTCCTGCGCGGACTGCGCACCGGCTGCTTCCTGCTGAGCCTCGGCGGCCTGCTGGGCAGCAGCCTGCTGTGCCGCTGCGGCTTCGGCCGCGGCACGCTTCGACGCCGCTTCTTCCTCCGCACGGCGGCGCTCGGCTTCGGCCGCTTCCTCGCGGGCGCGACGCTCGGCTTCCTCGCGCTCGAGGCGTTCCTGGCGCTCGCGCAGCTCCTGCGCCTGCTTCTCGAGCAGCTCGGCCTCGCGGCGCGCTTCTTCCTCGCGACGCTTCAGTTCCGCATCGTCGTCCGCATCGGCGACCTGCGCCTGACCCTGTTCCGCACCCTCGGCCACGTCGTCGCGCTTGACGAACGTACGCTTCTTGCGGACCTCGACCTGAATGGTGCGAGCCTTGCCCGTCGCGTCAGACTGCTTGATCTCCGACGTATGCTTGCGGGTCAGCGTGATCTTGCGCTTGTCGCCGTCGGTTGCGCCGTGCGACTTGCGCAAATGATCGAGCAGACGCGCCTTGTCCGCCTCGGACAGCGCATCGTCTTCACTCGCTTTCTGGACGCCCGCTGCCTGCAGCTGTTCGAGCAGCACACCAGCAGGCATTTTCAGTTCCGCGGCAAATTGGGCTACGTTGTTACTCGCCATTCATTCCTCTTAGTGCAAGGACCGATTCCTTGCGGTTAGCATCGGGTCAGGCCATACGGCCGCCATCAAATCAGTGCGCCATGGTCATTTCTCACTGGAACCAGTGTTCACGTGCTTTCATGATCAACGCCTTAGCGGCATCCTCTTCCATCCCGGTCATGTCGACCAGTTCATCCACGGCCAGCTCGGCGAGATCGTCGCGCGTCTGCATGCCGTGTTCGGCCAGCTTCGTGAGCAACTCCGGCGTAACGCCGTCGAGGCCCTTCAAGTCCAGCGCTGCGTTTTCAACCTTTTCTTCGTTCGCGATCGCCATCGTCAACAGTGCGTCGCGTGCGCGGTTGCGCAGCTCATGCACGGTGTCCTCGTCGAACGCCTCGATTTCGAGCATTTCGTTGAGCGGCACGTAAGCGATCTCTTCGAGGCTCGTGAAGCCTTCGTCGATCAGGATGTCGGCAACTTCTTCGTCGACGTCCAGACGCGCCATGAACAGCGCACGCAGTCGATCGCGCTCTTCACCCTGCTTCAGAGCGGATTCGTCCGGCGTCATGATGTTGATCTGCCAGCCGGTCAGTTCGCTGGCAAGGCGAACGTTCTGACCGCTGCGGCCGATCGCGACAGCCAGCTCGTTCTCGTCGACGACGACGTCCATCGAGTGCTTTTCTTCATCGACGACGATCGACTGGACGGCTGCCGGCGCGAGCGCGCCGATCACGAACTGGGCGGGATCCTCGGACCATAGCACGATGTCGATGTTTTCGCCACCGAGCTCATTGCGCACGGCCTGCACGCGGGAGCCGCGGATGCCGACGCAAGTACCGATCGGATCGATCCGCTTGTCGTAGGCGATCACGCCGATCTTTGCGCGCACGCCCGGATCGCGAGCGGCTGCCTTGATCTCGAGCAGGCCCTGCTCGATTTCCGGCACTTCCATCTCGAACAGCTTCATCAGAAACTCGGGCGCCGTGCGCGAGAGTTCGATCTGCGGACCGCGCGCGGTGCGGTCGACCTTCGCGATGTACGCACGCACGCGGTCGCCCACGCGCAGGTTTTCCTTCGGGATCAGCTGGTCGCGACGCAGCAGCGCTTCGACACGGCCCGATTCGACGATGAAGTTGCCCTTGTCGAGGCGCTTCACCGTACCCGTCATGATCTTTTCGCCGCGCTCGAGGTAGTCGTTCAGGATCTGCTCGCGCTCGGCATCGCGCACCTTCTGCAGGATCACCTGCTTGGCGGCCTGCGCGCCGATGCGGCCGAACTCGATCGACGGCACCGGTTCCTCGATGAATTCGCCGACCTCGACGTCGGGCTTCTGCTCACGTGCTTCGAACAGCAGGATCTCGCGATCCGGTTCCTGCAAGCCTGCCTCGTCGGGCACGACGAGCCAGCGACGGAAGGTCTCGTGCTCGCCGCTTTCGCGATCGATATGGACGCGGATTTCGGCGCCTTCGTCGAACAGCTTCTTGGAAGCGGACGCGAGCGCAGCCTCGAGGGCGCCCAGCACCACATCCTTGTCGACGTTTTTCTCGCGCGCCAGCGCATCCACCAGCATCAACACTTCGCGACTCATTATTTGCGGCTCCTAAAGTCAACTTGCGGAATCAGGCGGGCTTTGTCGATATCGGCCAGCGTGAAATCCAGCATGGCCGCCTCGCCCTTCTTCCTCTCAAATTCCAAACCGATCGTTTCGCCATTCGGCGCGTGCAGAATGCCCCGGTACGTCTTGCGCCCGTCCAGCGGCTTTTTCAAGGTCACGGAAACTTCGCTGCCGGCGAAGCGCTCGAAGTCGGCCAGCTTCTTCAACGGGCGGTCGAGCCCCGGGGACGAGACTTCGAGCCGTTCGTAATCGATGTTTTCGACCGTCAAGACGTGCTGGAGCTGACGCGTGACCTTTTCGCAATCTTCGAGCGAGATGCCGGCAGGCTGATCGATATAGATGCAAAGCATGCCGCGCCCGGTGCGCTCAAGATCCACCAGCTCGTAGCCGAGCCCGGTGACCGTGGTTTCTATCAGTTCCGTCAGTTGCACAGTGTCCTCTCAGGTGTTCGCGCCCGCCGCTCGCGATTCACCCGCGGGCGCGCGCCTTAGCCGGCGCAGGAAGCGCTACCCGAGATGCCTAACCGTTTCAGCAAAAAAAAATGGGCGGAACGCCCATCTTCTTACTGGTGGTCGCACCTGAGCCGCACATTGAATCCGTACGCCCAGCGACTCCGCGATTATAGCGATTTTTGGCGCAAACGCCAAGCCAGCCGGTAAAAGCAGCGCCCAGCCCGCCTTTACCGACCAAACATGCAAAACCGGACTATCCGAGCAGGCGGCACAATCCGGCAGCGCGATATATATGCAGTCAAAAGCAAATCACGCAGCGCGAGGTGCCGACCCAACCGGACTCACGCCGATTTCGCCGGCCCACCGGCGGCTTCACGCCGCCGTACGCCAGAAATGCTCAGCGACCGCGCGAGCGATTGCGCTGCGGACGCTGACCACCGCGCGCACCGCCGCCGCCGTTGCCGGCGCCTTCGGCACGATTGCCGTTGGGATTGCGGTTGCCGCCCTTGCTGCCACCGCGCTTGCCGCCCGCGCCTTCATGCTTCGGACCGGCGCCATACGACGCGCGATTGCCGTCGACATCGCGACCGCCCGAGCGGTTGCCATGGCCCGACGGCGAAACCGGCAGGCTGCCGTACCCGCTCAGGCCCGGCAGACCCGGGGCGCCGCGGCGGCCGCCGCCGCGACGCGGCTGGTCGAGCTGACCATGGGTCGTCAGCACCGGCTCACGGCCGATGAAGCCCATCGACGTCTGCATCGGATCCGGCTGGCGGCGCTCGGCCTGCCCGCCGCCACCGCGCTTGCCCTTTTCCTCGGACGGCGCCTTCAGGCCGACGGTCGCCATCAGCTTGCGCACCTGCGCCTCGTCGAGCTCCTCCCAACGACCGCGCTTCAAGCCGCGCGGCAGCGGGATCGGACCGTGGCGCGTACGGATCAGGCGGCTCACCATCAAGCCGGCCGCTTCGAACATCCGGCGCACTTCACGGTTGCGGCCTTCAGCCAGCGCAACGTGATACCAGTGGTTCGTGCCTTCGCCGCCGCCGTCGCGAATGCGCAGGAAGTTCGCCGGGCCGTCATCGAGCTCGACACCATGCAGCAGCTTCTGACGCATCCCTTCGGACAGCTCGCCGACGACGCGCACCGCATACTCGCGCTCGACGCTGTAGCGCGGATGCATGAAGCGGTTCGCGAGGTCACCCGACGTGGTCAGCATCAGCAGACCTTCGGTGTTGAAGTCGAGGCGGCCCACCGCAAGCCATTTCGCCGTCTTCATCGGCGGCAGGCGGTCGAACACCGACGGGCGACCTTCCGGATCCGCGTGGCTGACGATTTCGCCCGTCGGCTTGTGATACAGCAGGACGCGCGGCGGCTTGTTCGGCAGCTTGCGCTTGACCGGCTTGCCGTTGATGCGAACCTGGTCGGTCGGCATGATGCGCTGGCCGATGTGCGCGGGCTCACCGTTCACCGACACGCGACCGGCGACGATCAGCTCTTCCATTTCGCGGCGCGAGCCCATGCCGGCTTCCGCGAGCACCTTGTGGAGCTTCGGCGCGTCATCGTCCGGTGACAGCACGCGCTTGTTCGTCGGCTGGTTGCGACCGCGACGCAGCATCGGCGCTCGTACGCCGCTGCCGCCCGCCGCGTTGTCAGCATCGAAGGCCGGCGACGTCACATAGGCGAACAGATCGTCCTGCGGCGCTGCATCGCCTTCGGCCTTCGCCGCGCCGCTCTCGCCCTTCGCCGCGCTGCCGCGCCGGCCCTGGCCGCCTTGCCCGCCCTGGGCACCCTTGGCTGCGCCTTCACGCTTGCCGGCCGGCTTGCGGCCGCCCTTGGCCGCGGCTTCCTTGCGCGGCGCGCGTGCGGGCTGCGCTTCCGCGGCCTCGGCCGGCTGCGCGTCGGCGCCTTCGCCGCCCTGCGGCTCGCCATCGGCGCCCTTCGACTTGGCCGCCGCGCGGCGACGGGCGATCAGGCTGCGCGGGCCGCGCCGCAGGCCGCGGCGGGGACGCTCGTCACCACCCGCGGCAGGAGCGTCCTGCTCCGGCGTATCGTCGGCACGCGCGGCCTGCACGGCAGGCGCGGACGATTCAATATCGTGGATATCTGTCAAAACAACCTCAAAATGTCAGGTCTCGCGCCCGGCGCGGGCGCGGCAAGAAGTCGGCCGCGATCAGGCGCGGCGCTGTTCGGGTTCTGCTTCGTCGTCCGGCAGCACGTCGGCGCCGATGGGCGCGCTGGCGCTGCGTACGGCATCGGCGAGGCTGTCGGACGTATCGTCCAGCATCTCGCCGTCCGCGGGACGGGAGCGCGAGACATCGGCCTGGCCAGCCTCGCCCGGCATGTCGCCGGCCGCTTCCGCTCCGTCTCCGGCAACCGCGTCGGCGGCCGGCTTGCGATCTTCCTCGTTCCATTCCGCACGCAGCGGCTCGGACTGCCCGCCGGCCGGCGCTGCTTCGGCGCCGCCCTGTTCGGTGTGAACGCGATCAGCTTCCAGCGTATCGCGGTTCGGTATTTCCTGCGTCGACGCGACGTCCGTCCCAGCGCCGCCCGGCAATTCGCCCGGCTCGCCGACCGCCGCTTCGCCGGCTTCCGGCACCGCTTCCGCCGCCGGCGCATCGCCGTCGAAATCCATCGCCTGCTGCGCGAGCAGCGCGGCCTCGATGTTCGCGGCGGGCTCCTCGAGCGCGGGCAGGTCGTCGAGCGCCTTCAGGCCGAGATCGTCAAGGAACTGCTTGGTCGTCGCGTACAGCGCCGGACGTCCCGGCACGTCGCGATGTCCGATCACCTCGATCCAGCCGCGATCCTCGAGCTGCTTGACCACCTGCGTATTGACCGTGACGCCGCGAATCTCTTCGATGTCGCCGCGCGTAACGGGTTGCCGATACGCAATGATCGCGAGCGTTTCGAGCACCGCGCGCGAGTATTTCGGCGGCTTCTCGGGATGCAGTCGATCCAGATAGTGACGCATCGCCGGCTTGCTCTGAAAGCGCCATCCGGTTGCCAGCGCCACCAGTTCGACACCGCGGCCGGACCAATCCTGTTTCAGATCTTCGAGCAACGTGCGGACCGTGTCAGCCGACACGCCGTCGGCAAAGAGCTTGCGCAAATCGCCGAGCTTCAGCGGTTCCTGCGCGCAGATCAAAGCAGTCTCGAGGACGATCTTCGCCTCTTGGGTATTCATGCAGCTAGGCCAGACCCTGTGGTCAAACGAACCGGATCAACAAACAGACGAAAGGAACGGAAGACGCGCTCGCCCGATTCTGATCGGTCATATTGATGGGAGCACGAACCGGGGGCGGCGAACCAACTTCAGGCCAGGCCCAAACCGGACGGAACAGCACGGCTCAACGACGGAACCGCGTGACTGAGCGCCATCTTACGCAAAATCGTCCGGTGCGTAAAGATGAGCCGAACGACCTGCCGTCCGCACGCCGCGGGCGCTCTGTCCCCGCTTCAGCGCCGGCCCGCGCCGCGCGCGAGGTAGTGGCGCAAGCGCTCGACGCCCGCATCGAGCCGCGCCGGATCGCACGCATAGCACCAGCGCACGAACCCTTCGCCCTCCGGGCCGAACGCGCGCCCCGGCGCCAGTCCAAGCCCTGCCTCGCGCACCAGCGACTTGCAGAACGCGAGGCTGTCGTCCGCGCCCGGCAAGCGCAGGAACAGGTACATCGCGCCCGGCGGAGGCGGCACGTCGACGCCCGGCAACGTGCACAGCGCGGCGACCAGATGGTCACGCGCGCCGCGCAGCGCCGTGACGAACGACTGCACGAACGGCTCGCCGTCGCGCAGCGCGACTTCGCCCGCGGACTGGATGAAACCCGGCGCGCACGACGTGTTGTATTCGACCAGCTTCGACAGATCGCCCATGACCGACGCCGGCGCGACCAGCCATCCGAGCCGCCAGCCCGTCATCGCCCAGGCCTTCGAGAACGAATTCACGACGATCACCCGCTCGTCGCGCGACGCGATATCGAGAAACGACGACGCGCCGCCCGCGCCGAACGCGAGTCGCTCGTACACTTCGTCGGCGACCACCCAGATACCGTGACGTCGACAATGCGCGAGCACGGCCTGCTGGTCGTCGCGGGACATCGTCCAGCCGGTCGGATTGTTCGGCGAGTTGACGAACAGCATCCGCGTATCGGGCGTCAGCGCCGCGAGCAGCCGGTCGACGTCGAGCCGCCAGCCCGCGTCGCCATGGCCGAGCGGCACGCATTCGACCTGCGCACCGAGGATCTTCGGGATTTCGACGAGGTTCGGCCAGAGCGGCGTGACCGCGACGACGCGATCGCCCGGCCCGACCAGCAGTTGTGCGGCCAGCATCAGCGCGCTCACGCCCGAACTCGTCACGGCGATCGTATCGGCCGCCGTCGCGCCATGACGCGCGCTCACGTAGGCCGCGATCGCGTTGCGCAGCGGGACGGTGCCGAGGTTGTGCGTATAGAAGGTTGCGCCGTCTCGCAGCGCCGCCGCGGCCGCGTCGCGAACGAATGCCGGCGTCACGCGATCGGATTCACCGAACCAGAACGGCAACACGTCGGGCATGCCGAAGCCGGCGTTCGCCACCTCCCTGATCAGCGACGGCCGCAGCGCATGGACCGCGCTGCGTGCCGCCGGCTCGCCCGTCGCCGGGCCGACATCTGCGAAATGCGTCATCGAGCACCGCCACCGAGGAACACGATCCGCGTAGTGTACCGGCGGGCGCGCCGGATCCGCACCCTCAGTCGAGATCTTCCGCCCGCGCCGGCATCTGGCGCGCGAGCTCCCAGATCGCCTGCGCGGCGGGTGACAGCGACCGGTCGCGGCGCCGGACCAGCTCGACGGTGCGCTCGGTGCGCGGCGTCAGCGGCCGTGCGACCAGCGTCGATCCGGCCGGCAGCGGCAGCGACAGCCACGGCTGCACGCTCACGCCGACGCCGGCCTCGACGAGCCCGAATACCGTCGCCGAATGCCCGAGTTCCTGCATGACCGTCGCATTCACCCGATGGGCGGCCAGCGCAGCGTCGATCAGCGGCCGGCTTCCGGACGCATGATCGAGCAGCACGAGGCGCTCGCCGTCGAGTGCCGTCCACGGCACCTCGGCCTGCGCCGCAAGTGGATGATCGGCGCGCGCGACCAGGCAGAACGAATCGGTCATCAACGGTTCGCACACCAGATCGGCAACGGTGAGCGGCCCGATGACGACGCCGAAATCGACCTCGCTCGACTTGACCTTGCGCAGCACGTCGCTCTGCACGTCGTCGCGCAGGCCGAGCGTGACGAACGGGAACCGGCGCTCGCACGACGCGACGACGCGCGGCATCAGCCGGCACGCGATGGTCGGGCTCGCGGCGACGATCACGCGCCCCCGCCGCTGCTCGCCGATCTCGCGAATCTCGCGCAGCGTGTCGTCGAGATCGTCGATCAGGCGGGAGACGCTCGCGATCAGGTTCGTCCCGACGTCGGTCAGTTGCACGTCTCGCGTCGTGCGGTCGATCAGCTTCAGCCCGAGTTCCGCCTCGAGCTCGCGCACGCAACGGCTGACCGCGGACTGCGTGAGCCCGATCTCGCCGCCCGCGCGACTGAAGCTCCTGAGCCGCGCAACCTCGATGAATACGCGAAGCTGGCGCAGCGTAACGTTCATCCCCTCACCTCATCATTCGTCGACATCGATGCGCGATTTTAATGCGCGAAACACGCTCCGATGTGCGAATCCGGCATCGATCGCACATGTTTCGCTGCGGTGCAATATTCGCGCAAACGCACGTGGCGCGGGCGAATTGCACAAGATTGGTGATTGTCCCGATTTGCTGGCGGGTTATTTTGGCGTCTTATACGCCCCTAGCTGACTTAGCCGTTAGCCCGCTGCCAAGCGGCTCTCGAGGGAATCGCCTCCGACGTGGCACACATCGTGCATTACCTGGCGCACAGGGCGCAGGTTCTCGTCGGACGGAAGGCAGAAACGCCGCTGCCGGCCAACCGGACGCCCCCACCCGGCACTCGACGTTCGAGTGCTTGAAGAGTGCGCGGCGCAGGGCAGCGCACCGGAGTTAGCTTCGCTGAGGTGAGGACATGATGCTGTTCGACGATTTGAGAGATAACGAGTGGGCGCTGGTCGAAGGTCTGTTTTGCTCGGAACCCGCACGGAGCGAACGGCGCGGCCGTCCGCGCGTGGAGGCACGTTCGGTGGTCAACGCCGTGCTGTGGGTACTGTCGACGGGTGAAGGCTGGTCGAAGCTGCCGGGCCGCTATCCGTCGCCGCCGACCTGCCGCCGTCGCTTCGACGAATGGCAGGCAGACGGTACGCTCGCCGAAATCGTCAAGCGACTCGGCACGAGCGGCCGCCAGATCTCGTTGCGCGGGCGCATCGGAGCAAGCGCGACGAAGCCGCCCGCACCGCCGAGCCGCGACCGGCTGCGCGGCGCCTTCTGGACCAACCCGGAATCCTGGCGCGCCCCCGTGAAGATGGCGTAACGCATGCTCGATCGGGCGGCTTCGGCCGCCCGGTTTCTTTCAGCGCCACGCGCGTTGCGCGGCGATCGCGTCGTCGTCGATTACCGTTGTCGCGCCGCGATACATCTATTTACGATTATTTACAGCAAGCCTGCACTCCCGCGCTTACCTTAGCGACATATCAACAAGCCGCGCCGATGGCTTGAAGGGAGCCCCGCCATGAAACCAATGTCACTGCTCGTCGCATGCGGCATTGTCATTTCGCTGGCGCTGACCGCCCCCGTTCGCGCCGACGATCGCGCGAAGCCGCCTCACCGCCAGCAAGATCACCGGAACACCCTTCGCCAGCAACCGCCCGTCACGCCGCCCAACCGCCAGACCGTGCCGCGCGGCGACTTGCGCGGCGACATCGCCAGCAACGCGCGTGCGCGCATCGGCTCGCAGCCGTCCGACCTGCCGCGTCATCCGTAGCCCGGCAACCTGCGGGATTTCGCCAAAGAAAATTCCCGGATTCGGGAACTGCTCGATACGCGACGAGTCACATTCGTTGCCATGAGCACAGCGTGGCAACAGCAAAAGTATCCGGTACGCCCGTATCCTCGCGATACGGGCTTTTTTTTTGAGGTGTCGTATGAGGACAGGCGTACGCCTCTAGAGGCGGCTTTCGAGAATCGCCACGGCACTCGCTTCGCTCAATGCGTAGTCGTCCATACGGCGATCGGTCCAGGAAAGCAATTTCTCGTCGCGCTCGAGGCGCGCACATTCGGCTCGACCGTTATCGGTCAGCACCGCGATGTCGACCGGGGCATGGAAACCCGGTGCTGGAGCAACGGTCTTCTGCCTGACCGTGTCCATCAGCCCTAGCGACCGGAGATACTCGAACACGCCCGGGCGGCGCGCCCACGGTACCTGGCGGTACTGCACTCGTCTCAATGCGTCGAGCACCGCTTCGTTGGAATACGTGGCCATCTCGATTCTTTCTTAAAGTGCAGCGACAATGCGAAGCGGCGCGCCGGGCGGGAGCTCCGCCCGCCGATACCGCCACCGATTCTGGAGGCCGACGTTCGGCGTCGCGTCAGGGCCGGATCATCAGCCGTCCATAAAAAGACACCATACCCCAATCAAATTGATTCTGTTCGATTCATTTGCACTTCTCTTCGTCTGTTTCCTGCTCTGCCGCAAGCGGCGGCGACTCATCGCGATCGTCGGCGTCGCGCTGTTCTGGCTGCTCGCGACAGGCTGGCTCGCGGCGCCGCTCATCGCGTGGACCGAGGCGGGCGTGACACCGGTCGAGCACCCCGACATGCACGGCCGGACCACGCTGATCGCCCTCGGCGTCGGCACGCGGCGCGGCGAAACCGGCCTGCGGCCGCCTCCCGACGGAGAAGCGCGCATCCGCATGACCGCGGCGCTCTATCGCACGTGCCTGCAGCAGGCCACCCGCTGCACCGTGGTGATGTCGGGCGGCGACCCGCAACATCACGGCGAAACCGAGGCGGCCGTCTACGGGCGCCGGCTGGTCGCGGAAGGCGTCGCTCCCGGCGACCTCGTGCTCGAGCCGAACAGCCGTACGACCTACGAAAATGCGAAATTCACTGCGTCTATACTACGCTCACAACATGACGACACGCGCATTCTCGTCGCATCGTCTTACCAGATGCGCCGCGCATTGCTCGATTTCCGCCGTTTCGGCATCGATCCGCAGCCCGTTTATTCGAATCGCCGGCGTGCGCAAACGGGCTGGCTGCCCCGCTGGCGCAACCTGGAAGACGCGAACCAGGCCTTGCACGAGCTGGTCGGCATCGCGCAGTTCCACGTCTATCGATGGCTCGGGTGGTTTTGACGACGCTACGCGCACCGGCAGCGAAAGCGACGGCACCGCCCGGAATGGCATGCGCGTGACGGCATGCATGAAGTGTTGCGCGACTTCAACGGGGCCTTGCGCTGCGCCTCGATCCAGTGCACATTGATCCGTCACTTTTGTTACACTCGACACGCACTCGTTTGCAGTCGCCAGACAAAACGGCAACATTCGGGTTCATCACCACTTAGCGGAGGTAAAGCAATGAAGAAGACGTCCCTGGCTATTCTGGTCGCGATGTCGGCGCTGACTGGCGCAGCGTATGCGCAAGAGAGCACGCAAATCCAGACCATCACCGACCCGGCCAAGATCGCCGAGATCGAGCAGCGCGCACAGGCACTGCAACAGCAGCAAGCGGCCGAGGCTGCACAGCCGGCGGCGCAGGAAGAGCACCACGCCAAGAAGGCCGCTCACCACAAGGCAGCGAAGAAGGCCGGCAAGAAGGCCGCCAAGGCCGCTCCGGCAGACGCTGCCAGCCAGTAAGTTCGGCGGCACCGCACAAGCGAAAAAGCCGAATCCGGGCAACCGGGTTCGGCTTTTTGGGTTGCGGCGCCTGCGCGCTGTGCTAAAGTCGCGCACCGAATTTTTCCACCCGTGCGCACCCCGGTGCGGAGGACAGCATGAGCAACATTCATCTCGACATCGAGTGGACCGAAGAAGCCACTCGCAAGATCAAGCAACTGATGCCGCGCGGCTCGGACGACGCCTTCCTCGCGCTGCCGCCGATCGAGTGCCTGCCGATGGAGGGCGACGTGCTTTTCCTCGGTCCGCAAGGCAAGCAGCAACCGTTCATTGTCGCCGAACGCCAGTATCACCACGACGGCGATGCCGACTGGACGATCATCCTGATCCTCGACGTACCCAGCGCGTCGCACTGACGCGTCGCAGCGGCCGGCAACGCGTCCGGCCGCGCCACTTCGCCCACGCGCCTCGACAGCTCGCAAATCCCGGAACGATCGATCCAGTCCGCGACCGCTCCGCGGCAAGCGAGAATGAACGTCGAACACGCCTGCGCGGTCAACGCAGCCTCGCCCGCCCAATGCTCGCGAATACGAATCGCGTCAACCGGATCGGCGTGCCCTCGTGTTGCGGCCCCACAAAAAAAATTGCCCGCGCTTCAGAAGAAGCGCGGGCGAAACCGTCGCCCTACGAGGAAAGGCGACGGGGCCATCGAGATCCGCGCACGGCGCGGATCGTCATCGGTTGCGCCGGCGCTCGCAGCGCCGGCATCTGAAGACGTCGAGACCGTTGGTCGAGCGCTCGCGACACCCGCCCGTTCTCTGACGCCATCCTCCCTGTCCTAACGATTCGAACTTATAGAGCAGTTTGCGTGCCAGGTATATTTTCGAAAGCACACCATTGATCTATAAGGATATTTTCTCGGTCATGACGACGTAACACGTGTTCCGCCGCCGTAACGCGCGGATGTTACGTAACGTCACACGGAGGAATCGAACGCCCCGCAGATGCCCGCACCGACGCGCGTGACAATGAAAAAACCCGCCGAAAGGCGGGTTTTTTCGAAGACCGGAAGCGTACCGCGATCAGCGCAGCTGATTCACGAGCAGCCCCATGATCTGCCGGGCCGGTGACGACGCATCGATCGCACCCGAATCGTCGACGACTGCCACGCGCGTCTGGTCGGGCGTCAGCGCCTTCACGTTGACGCGATACTGCTTCGCCAGCTTTTCCTTCTTGCCGTGGAACAGCTGGCTCCAGAAGCCCTGCTCGGCCGCGCTCAGATCCTTCGGATCGACGTAGCGCACGAAATACAGACCCTTCGCGCGATCGCGATCGTCGACCGTGAAGTTCGCGCGATCGAGCGCGAGGCCGACGTGCAGCCACGACCGGTCGTACGGCTCGCCGAGCGTGACTTCGGACGGCACCGAGCCCGAATCGACGTCGTTGGCTTGCGACGACGTGCGCGCGACGTTCTGTGCGGCGATCGCGGCGGCGGCAGCCTTCGATGCGTCGGTATCCGCCTTCTTGTCCTTCGGCACCGTGTTGTCGTTGATGTTCGCGACCGGCGGCTCGCCGTTCTTCGCACGCTGCTCGTTCTGCGCGAGCACCGCCATCAGCCGCTTCAGGTATTCCGTCTCGAGCGCCGGATCGTTCGGCTTCGCTTCCCACTTGCTCGAATCGTTGTTCGCACCGGTGATCGCCTCGCGCATGCCCTTCTGGCTGATGAACACGTAGGAGCCGCCGTTCGGCGCCGAATCGAGGCGCGTACGGTACTTGTTGCGCTCGGCCGTCACGTACGAGTTGCCCATCGCCTTCGAGATCACGCTACGGATCAAGCCGTCGTTGATCTGCGGATGGGTTTCGTTCCAGTCGGTTTCCATCACGCCCTTGTCGCGCTGGTCAACGACGAGCAGGAAGCCCTGCTCCTGCCAGAAACGGCGCACTTGCGGCCAGATGTCCGCCGGCTTCTTGCCGTCGATCACGAGCCAGCTCTCGGTGCCGTCGCGCTGGATATGCATGCCGGCCACGGCGGGCGCGACGGTGTCCGTCGCGGGCGCCGCATGCTGGACCTGCTGAAGCGCAGACAGGGAAGTCGCGCCGCCCTGTGGCGGCAGCGAACGCTGATCGGCCGTCTCGTCGAGCATGTTGGGCGGCACTGCGAGCGACGCTTCCTTCGATTTCGAATCGCTCTTGTAGTCCACTTTCGTGGGCGACGACGTACCGCAACCGGCGACGAGCGCGCCGGTTGCGAGCACTGCAGCGAACCGCATGGTAAGACGAAGATCAGTCATGTTCGGGGAATCCTCTTCCGCTAAATCACGGCGCTTTCCGTGGATCAACCTTGCATTTTACCGGGGCCGCGCCGGGATGTGCAAAAAAGCGACGGGCAAGAAAAAACCCGCGCCAGCCTGAACTGACGCGGGTTCTTTGTCTGGTCGGGGCGAGAGGATTTGAACCTCCGACCACCTGCACCCCATGCAGGTACGCTACCAGGCTGCGCTACGCCCCGAAAGAAAAAAATTATAACAGACAGTTGCCCGGTTTAGAACGGGTCGCATGCATTTTGTGAATATTCCTGTGAAATTTTTTGCGAAACGCCGTGACGAGACGAGCCGGCCTCGATGCGGGCGGCAACGCGCATCCCGCCGCGCCCATGTACCGGCCAAGCAACCCGCTGATGCTCATGACTTGCGCGCGACACAGATGACCGTGAGGCCCGCCACCCGGTTGAACCGGAACATCGGCAACTCGACCCGGCAGATCAGCTTGAGCAAACCGTTGACGACCGGATGGTGCCGGCGCAATTGCGACGCCGGCTCGCGCGGTTGCCGGCGCGCCCGCTCGCTCAGTCGCAATGCCGCCGCGAGCGGAAACGTGAGGCCGAAGTAGTATGCGCCGTGCTCGACCTCCAGCCCTGCGCGACGCGCGACGTCTTCGAGACCGTCGAGCGTGTACCGGCGCTTGTGCTCGAGAAAATCGTCATGCGCGCTCCAGAGAAACTGAAACGCGGGAACCGTGATCAGGAACCGGCTGCCCTTCGGCGCGCCCGCCACATATCGCGCAAGCAACCCGACATCGTCGTCGACGTGCTCGAGAACATCCATCAGCAACACGAGATCGGCATCGAATCGATCGACGGCCCGGCGAAAATGAACGGGCTTGCCGGCCGCCTCCCCGTCGGTATCGTCGGTGTAGCTCGTATCGACACACCACGCTTCCGTCGCCCGCGTGCACTCGAGCAAATGCTTCGAAAAGAATCCCGAGCCCGCGCCGACATCGAGTATCCGGTGCGCGTCCGACGTGCCCAGGAACCGACGGATCGCGCTCGCCTTCGACGCGTAGTACCAGTGATCGCCGACATCCGCTCCCAATACGTCGAGTTCCTTCAGATCCATGACGCCTCCCCCGTGTCGGCCACCATGCTTTGATCTATCCAGCCACTGATGCCGATCTTACCGCGCCGCGGCCGTCGCACGTACGGCAAGTTGCGCGAATCGCACCGGTCACCCCTGTTGCGCCCTAATCGAAAAGGACGATGGCCGTTTCGCCGCGGATCGCTACCGTGCGCTTACCCGGCGCGAGATCGACGCGCACGGCGCATCGTCCGACTGCATGCCGGATCGATACGGTACGTCCGCGCTTTGCCGCGCGGCGCGGCGTGCCGGCAGCGGCTTCGGTCGCAGCCGCAGTCGCGACTTCCTGTCACCGTCTTCGACAAAGGCCAGTGAATGAATCAGAAAAACGAAATTTCCCGTCGACACTTTCTCCGGCTGGGTGCCGGAACGCTGGGCATCGCACTGGGAAGCGCGTCGCTTCTGTCCGCATGCGGCGGTGACTCGATCGCGGTCGCCCCCGTCACGACACCCAGGCTCGGTTCGGCAGCAAACTTTCGTGACACCGCGGGACCGAACGGAACGGGCTATGCCACCGCGAGCGGCGCACTGACGAAAAAAGGCGTGATCTACCGTTCGTCCGCACTCGCGTTGTCCGCGGCCGACCTCGCAACGGTCGATACGCTCGGCATTACGCAGGTGTGCGACCTGCGCACGACGTCCGAGATCCATGCGCAGCCGGATGTGCCATTGGCCGGCGCCATCTGGGAGAACCTCAACGTGCTCGGCGTCGCCAATCTCGGCCCGCTTCCGACCAGCGGCACGACTGCCGCAGCCTTCATGCAAAGCATGTACCGGGCGTTCGTGACATCGGATACGGCGCGGACGAGTTACCACACGCTATTCGCCGGCTTTGCCGCGTCCGGCGGCAACCTGGTGTTCCACTGCACGGCCGGCAAGGATCGCACCGGCTGGGCGACGGCCGTTCTGCACACGGTCCTCGGGGTCCCCCGGCAGACGATTCTCGCCGACTATCTGCTGACCAACGTCTACAGCGCGTCGGAAATCGCGGCGTATGTCGCGCAGGCACAGAAGAGCGGCGGGCAGGACGCGGCCGACATGATGGCCGCGCTGCAGAGCGCGCAGGCCGCCTATCTGCAGGCGGCATTCGATCAGGTCGTTATGTCGTACGGCTCGATGGCGTCCTACCTCGTTGACGGCCTGCAGCTGGACCAGACGACGCAGAATGCGATCCGGCAGCGCCTGCTGGTCTGATCGATCGTGCAGGCGGCAATAGCGATACCGCGTCCGTCGCCGCCCTGCCGCCTGCTCCCGCCTCGGACCGCAACCTTCATCGGGCACGAAAACCCGCGTCTGCCCACGCCGACGCCGGTTTGCCGATCGACGCGGCGCGCGCCGCCCGCCTCGACCGCAAAACCAAACGACCGTTTGATCCTGGCGACCCGCCATCGGGAATCCATTGTCCTGTCGTGCGCCGGCCAGCCTTGCATGGACGCCCGCTGTTTGGTAACGCCGCTCTAGCGCGCTATGCCACACTGCACGGCATCGACGTCCGCGCCGCGCATCGGCCGCGCGCCCTCGTCGATCACGACAAAGACATGGAGACAGACGATGCGGAATGCGGTCCGGCGCGGCCATCGCACGCCTTTGGCAAGGTTCGACTGGATGGCCGGCCCGCGGCGCGCGGCCGCCTCGGTTTCACAGGGCACCTCCCGTGCGCTCGGCTGCAGCGCGCTTGCGCTCGCGCTGCTCTGTGCCGGCTGCGCGGAACCGGCTGCGCAGCGTGACGGCAGCGGGTCGGCCGCATCGACGAAGATCGAGCGCGTCAAAGCCGAACGCCTCGCCCATGAACAGCAGATCGCCCGCACCGTGCCGTCGCTCGCGTCGATCAGCCTCACGCAGCCACGCCCGTTCACGCTGCGCGACTCGGGCCAGAACGGTGCGATGACGTTTCTGCGCGATGTCGATTTCCGCATCGTCAACAACCTCGGCTTCTTCATCCACCAGTTGTCCGCGACACTCGTGCCGACGCAGGCCGGCGCACCGATCGTGTTCGATGATCCGACGAGCTTCGAGATCGACGTGCACGAAGGCACGGTCACGCTCGACAACGCGAAGCTGACCGCGCTCTTCAACACCTACATTTTCGGTTACCGCAACGCGCCGCTGCGCAAGCTCGCGGTATCGGCCGGCGACGGCGTGATCCATCTGCAAGGCGAGATGCAGCGCGACGGCTGGGTGCCGTTCTCGCTGACCGGCACGCTCGCGATCCGCGATGGCAGCCAGCTCGTGTTCCACCCGACCGGGGTGCGCGTATCGGGCATCAATGCGCAGCCGGTGATGCGCGCGGCCAACGTGAAGATGGCCGATCTGCTGAAGGTCGAGACGCCGATCGCGCGGCTCGCCGGCGACGACCTCGTGATGTCGGTCGACAAGCTGATGCCGCCGCCGCGGCTGAAGATCAGGATCGCCGCGCTGCGCGTGACGCCGTCAGGCCTCGACCTGACGCTCGACGACGGCTCGCACGCCGGCTTCGCGCTGCCCGCGAATGCGCCGCAACAGGCGATGTTCATCCGCGGCGGCGACGTGAAATTCATGCGCTCGATGCCGATGAACGCCGACATCCTGATCGGCCCCGTCGATCCGACGAAGCGCGACCAGAATTTCGTGTTCGACCTGTACCACTATCGCGACCAGGTGTCGGCCGGCTATTTCAATTTCGACGAAAGCGGCGCGATGGCGATCCGGATGCCGTCGTATGCGGGCCCCGCGAGCGGCGCCGCGCTCGGCAATGCCGCCGCCCGCCTGAACGACAGCTTCCTCGCCGCGCAGCAGGACGCGTTGCGCGACTCGCGCCAGCACTGGGAAGCGTTTGCGCTCATGGCCGGCACGGAGCGATTCGGCATGCAGAAAGTCGCGATGCGGCGCTCGTCGACCACGCCGTTCAACGAACGGCACGTGTCGAACCGCCACCCGACGATCCACCTGCACAACGTCGACTTCAACCTGTCCGGCGACATCGGCTTCCATGTCGAGGACCTCGACGTGCAGCTCATCGCGAAACGGCCCGGCGAACCGGTCGACCTCGACGATCCGAACCAGTACGACATTCGCATTCTCGGCGGGACGGTCGTCGAATCATGGAAGGCGATGTCGGCGCTCTTCAACAACTACCTGCTCGACTACGCGCCGCGCTCGCTGAACGACCTGCAATTGAGCGCGGATGGCCAGGACCTGCGCGTCCAGGGCGGCATCAAGCTCTGGAATCACGTGCCCGGCGTGTGGCTGCCGACCGACATGAAGGGCGCGCTGTCGGTGCTCGACGACCGGCACCTCGCGTTCAAGCCGTCGCAGGTGTCGGTGCTCGGCATCCCGCAGGCGAAACTGCTGCGCTCGCTCGGCATCGAGCTCGCGTCGCTGACGCCGCTGCAGCGCCGCGGCGCGCAACTGCGCGGCGACACGCTCGTGCTCGACCAGTACACCGTCTTTCCGCCGCCGGTGCTGAACGGCAAGCTCGGCGAGGCGACGGTCGAACGCGACGGACTGCGGCTCACGTTCCGGCGCGCCGCCGACACACCCGTGCCGAAGCGGCCGCAGATCGACGCGCCGAGCTACATGTGGATGGAAGGCGGCGACATGAAGATGTTCAACGTGCTCGAACTGAACGTGCGCGCGCTGATCCGGAATTCGGCCGAGGCCGGCCCGATGCGTTTCGACCTGTACGGCTACCGCCGCCAGGTCGCGCAGGGCTCGGTGCGGATGTTGCCGGACGGCACGCTGGTCGTCGACATGGGCAAGCCGGATCCGCTCGCATCGCGCTGACATCGAGGACACGCACGCATGAAAAAACCCGGTGGCGCTGAACTTCGCCAACCGGGCTTTTTCCTGATTCGGGCGTCGCACTCAGTCGTGCTTCAGTCCCTCGATCACGTCGAGGAGCGCCTGCCGCAACGCAATCACGTCGACCGTTGCCCCCGGCCTGTCCGGCACACGCGCATCGGCGGCCGGGGCGTCGGGCTCGACGGGCGCCGCAGCGCGTTCGCCGCCCGGCGAATCGAGCCGGTTGCGCGCCCCGTTGATCGTGAACCCCTGTTCGTACAGCAACTCGCGAATCCGCCGGATCAGCAGCACTTCGTGGTGCTGGTAGTACCGGCGATTGCCACGCCGCTTCACCGGCCGCAACTGCGTGAATTCCTGTTCCCAGTAACGCAGCACGTGCGGCTTGACCCCGCACAGCTCACTGACTTCACCGATCGTGAAGTAGCGCTTCGCGGGAATCGGAGGCAAGACGACTTTCTCAACCGTAGTGGTCATCGTCGGTTAACCGTCGGTAAAGGGTGCGCGGCGGCCGCGCAGAGACGACAGCGCGCGGGCGTTACTCCGTGCCGTTTTCGACCAGCGCCTTCAGCTTCTGGCTCGCGTGGAAGGTTACCACCCTGCGGGCCGCGATCGGAATCGCTTCGCCCGTCTTCGGATTGCGGCCCGGACGCTGCGGCTTGTCGCGCAGCTGGAAATTGCCGAACCCCGACAGCTTGACGCTTTCACCGTTTTCGAGCGCGTCGCGGATCACTTCGAAAAACGCCTCGACCATGTCCTTCGCTTCACGCTTGTTCAGCCCGACGCTGTCGAACAGCAGCTCCGCCAGTTCCGCTTTCGTCAGCGTCGGCGTCTCGGTGGACGCCGGCGCCGAAGCGTCGCGGTTCATGGCGCTGCGTTGCGCCGTCAGGAGGGCTTCGAATTCACTCGAGGTCATGTCGTTCATATCTGCCATACAGCGCGTTAAACCAAAACTCACGATGGGGAAAAGCCGCCCGCGAACGGGCAGCCCCTCTCCTTAGCCGCGCAGGCGAGCACCGGCACGCGCCATCCGCTCGACCAGCGTCTGGATCGCCTGATCGACGACTTCGTCCTGCAGCGTGCCAGCCGCGTCCTGTAGCGTCACGCGGAACGCAAGGCTCTTCTCGTGCGCGGCAAGACCACCGGAAGTATTTGATTTTGCACGAAATTCGTCGAAGAGTACAACCCTCTGAACGAATCGGCAGGCGTCTTCGGCCAGCGCCTTCTTCATTTCGTCGAAAAGTGCCTGAACCTCGACCGCCTGATCGACCACGACGGCGATGTCGCGCCGTACCGGCGGGAATTTCGACACGTCGGTCGGTGCCGGCAGCGCACGCGCGATCAGCGCGTCCGCGTCGATTTCGAACATCACCGGCGCGTGCGGCAGCTCGTACTTCTGCATCAGGCGCGGATGCAGCTCGCCGATCCAGCCGGCCGCGCGGCCATCGACTTCGATGCGCGCGCTGCGGCCCGGATGGAGGGCCGGATGCCCGGCCTTCACGAAGCGCGCGGCGGCCGGCGCGAGCAGCGCCTCGAGATCGCCCTTCACGTCGAAGAAATCGACCGCGCGGGTCGCCACGCCCCACTGTTCGTCGACCGCCGGGCCGTACGCGAGCGCGCCGACACGCTTCGGCTGCGTGTAGCCTTCGACGGTCAGCTCGCCGGCCTTCACCGACGGATCGGCGAGGAACACGCGGCCCGCCTCGAACACGCGCACGCGATCCGCGCGACGGTTCAGGTTGTGGCGCAGCACCGAGATCAGGCTGCCGAACAGCGTCGTGCGCATCACCGACAGCTGGCTCGCGATCGGGTTCAGCAGGCGGATCGGGTTGTCGTTGCCGGCGAAATCGTGCTCCCACTCCGCATCGACGAAGCTGAAGTTGACCGTTTCCGCATAGTCGCGCGCCGCCAGCGCATGACGGATGTCGTGGATCGATCGCTGCGTCTCGTTGGTCGCGCGCATCTCGCTCGTCGCGACCGGCGGACGCGCCGGAATTTTCTCGAAGCCGTAGATGCGTGCGACTTCCTCGATCAGGTCTTCCTCGATCTCGATGTCGAAGCGGTGCGACGGCGGCGTGACCAGGAATGCGTCGTCGTCACGCTCGAACGGCAGGCCGAGGCGCGTGAAGATGTTCGCGATCTCGTCGGCGTCGATCTTCACGCCGATGATGCGGTTCGCGCGCGACACGCGCATCTTCACCGGCGCGCGCTGCGGCAGGTTGACCGCCTGATCGTCGACCGGGCCGGCCTTGCCGCCGCAGATCTCGAGAATCAGCTGGGTAATGCGCTCGACGTGCTCGACCGTCGTCGCATAGTCGACGCCACGCTCGAAGCGATGGGCCGCATCGGTCGAGAAGTTGTACTTGCGCGCGCGGCCACGGATGCTGTCCGGCCACCAGAACGCGGCCTCCAGATAGATGTTGGTCGTGTCGAGCGTGACGGCCGTGCTGTCGCCGCCCATGATGCCCGCGAGGCTTTCGACGTGACGGTCGTCCGCGATCACGCCGACCGCTTCGTCGAGTTCGATCGTGTTGCCGTTCAGCAGCTTCAGCGACTCGCCGCGCAGGCCCCAGCGCACCTCGATGCCGCCGTGGATCTTGTCCAGGTCGAACACGTGCGACGGACGGCCGAGCTCGAACATCACGTAGTTCGAGATGTCGACGAGCGCCGACACGCTGCGCTGGCCCGAACGCTCGAGGCGCTCGACCATCCATTGCGGCGTCTTCGCGTGCGCGTTCACGCCGCGGATCACGCGGCCCGAGAAGCGGCCGCACAGATCGGGCGCGGCAATGCGCACGGGCAGCGTCTCGTCGAGCTCGACGCGCACCGGGCGGATATCGACAGGCGTCAGCGGCGCGCCGGTGATCGCGGCCGTCTCGCGCGCGATGCCGAACACGGACAGGCAGTCGGCCTTGTTCGGCGTCAGCTTGATTTCGAAGATCGTGTCGTCGAGATTGAGCGTGTCGCGGATGTCCTGTCCGACCGGCGTGTCTCCCGGCAGGATCAGCAGGCCGCTGTGGTCCTCGGACAGCTTCAGCTCGCGTGCGGAGCACAGCATCCCCTGGCTTTCCACGCCGCGCAGCTTCGACAGCTTGATCGCGAACGGCTTGCCGCCCTCTTCTGCCGGCGGCAGTTCCGCGCCGACCAGCGCGACCGGCACCTTGATGCCGGGCGCCACGTTCGGTGCGCCGCACACGATATTCAGCGTCGCGCCGGTGCCGGCGTCGACCTGGCAGACATTGAGCTTGTCCGCATCCGGATGCTTGACGACTTCGAGCACGCGCCCGACGACGATCTTCGACGTCGGCGGCGCAGCCTTGCTCAGCGATTCGACTTCGAGCCCCGCCATCGTCAGCGCGTGCGACAGTTCATCGGTCGTCAGCTGCGGGTCGACAAAGGTTCTCAACCAGGATTCAGGGAATTGCATGGATGTCTACGTTCGAAACAGGTTAGATCGACGCCCGGGCCCCGTCGGAAACGTCCGGCGGGGCGTGCGCGGGCACATGTCGGCGCGGCGCGTGCGTTATGCGAACTGGCGCAGGAAACGCAGATCGTTCTCGAAGAACAGCCGGAGATCCTGCACGCCGTAGCGCAGCATCGTCAGGCGCTCGAGGCCGCTGCCGAACGCAAAGCCGATGTAGCGCTCGGGATCGAGGCCCATGTTGCGGATCACGGTCGGATGCACCTGCCCCGAGCCGGAGATCTCGAGCCATTTGCCGGCGTTCTTGCCGTGCTCGAACATCATGTCGATCTCGGCCGACGGTTCCGTGAACGGGAAATACGACGGGCGGAAGCGCACGAGGATGTCGTCGCGCTCGAAGAATTTCTTCAGGAAGTCGGTATAGACGCCCTTGAGGTCGGCGAAACTGATGTTTTCGTCGATCCACAGCCCCTCGACCTGATTGAACATCGGCGAGTGGGTCGCATCGCTGTCGACGCGATACGTGCGGCCCGGCGCGATCACCTTGATCGGCGGACGGTTCATGCGCGCGTAACGCACCTGCATCGGGCTCGTGTGCGTGCGCAGCAGCAGCTGGCGGCCGTCGGCATCCTTGCCTTCGACGTAGAAGGTGTCCTGCATCGAACGCGCCGGATGGTTCTCCGGGCTGTTCAGCGACGTGAAGTTGTACCAGTCGGTCTCGATTTCGGGACCGTCGGCCACGTCGAAGCCGATCGAGCGGAAAATCTGTTCGACACGCTCCCAGGTGCGCATCACGGGGTGCAGGCTGCCTGCGCCGGCGCCGCGGCCCGGCAGCGTGACGTCGATCGCCTCGGCGGCGAGGCGCTGGTTCAAGAGCGCATCGGCGAGCGCCTGGCGGCGTGCGGTCAGCGCGGCTTCAACCTGCTGCTTCGCGACGTTGATGCGTGCGCCTTCGGTCTTGCGTGCTTCGGGATCGAGCTTGCCGAGGCCCTTGAGCAACTCGGTCAGCGCACCCGACTTGCCGAGAAATCGTGCTTTCTCGTTTTCGAGCGTGGTGATGTCGGCAGCCTGTTCGAAGGACTGCTGCGCGTCGGCGACAATCTGGTCCAGATCCATAGATCCCATCATTTCCAACGTCATTCGGTCTTGGCGGGCAAAACTGCTCACCAAACAAAAAAGGGGCTCGGAAGAGCCCCGTTTTCGCTGCAGCGGCCGAGACTACCGGAACCTCGCTGCAACTAACCACGCAGTGCTAATTTCGCAATTAGGCTGCAACGGCGGCTTTCACCTGCTTGACGATCGCAGCAAAAGCAGCCTTGTCGAACACCGCCATGTCGGCCAGGACCTTACGGTCGAGTTCGATCGACGCCTTCTTCAGGCCGTTGATGAACACGCTGTAGGTCATGTCGTGCTGGCGAACCGCCGCGTTGATACGCGTGATCCACAGTGCGCGGAACACACGCTTCTTGTTGCGGCGATCGCGGTACGCGTACTGGCCAGCACGCATCACCGCCTGCTTGGCGATGCGGTAGACGTTATTGCGACGGCCGCGATAACCCTTGGCCAGGTTGATGATCTTCTTGTGGCGGGCCCGTGCGGTTACCCCACGTTTGACTCGAGGCATGTTTCTCTCCTTGGAGTATCAGTTGAGGGGTTACGCGAACGGCAGCATCGCGCGGACGGAGTTCAGATCGGAATCATGAACTGCCGTTGCGCCGCGCAGGTGACGCTTGTTCTTCGTGGTTTTCTTGGTCAGGATGTGACGCTTGAAGGCTTGACCGCGCTTGACGGTGCCGCCCGGACGCACCACGAAGCGCTTTGCAGCGCTCTTCTTGGTCTTCATCTTAGGCATGACGAACAACTCCAGTTTATTAGATGGCGATGGGTGTGCGGTTGGCTTGCGCCCTTGACCCGCCCTTCGAAACCCAGTCCACTTGTGTACGGCGAACCGCTTGCGCAGCCGCCGTCATCGTTGGCGCGCCGCCCTGACCGGGCAACGCACCGAACCACTTTCGAACCTGCGCGCGTTGCGCGCGGGCCCGTTACTTCTTTTTCTTCGGCGAGAGCACCATGATCATCTGGCGCCCTTCCATCTTCGGCATCTGCTCGACCTGGCCGACTTCCTCGAGATCCGTGCGCAGACGCTCAAGCATCCGCATGCCGATCTCCTGGTGAGCCATTTCGCGGCCGCGGAAACGCAACGTGATCTTCGTCTTGTCGCCCTCTTCGAGGAAGCGCACGAGGTTGCGAAGCTTGACGTTGTAGTCACCGTCATCGGTACCCGGGCGGAATTTGACTTCCTTCACCTGGATAACCTTCTGCTTCAGCTTCGCTTCGTGTTGCTTCTTGGACTCCTGATACTTGAACTTGCCGTAGTCCATCAAACGGCAGACCGGCGGAACGGCTTGCGGCGCGATTTCCACCAGGTCAACGTCAAGCTCTTCCGATTTACGGAAAGCATCAGCGAGTTTTACGATTCCGAGCGGTTCGTTCTCGATCCCGACCAGACGCACTTCCGGCGCAGAGATTTCACCGTTGATGCGATGCGACGACTTATCAGTAGCGATGTTACGTTTCCTCTAAAAATTAAAAAAACGAGCCGCGCTGCCAGGGCGGTTACTTGAACGAGCGCAGGTCTTCCTGCAGACGCTCAACGAAGGCTTCGATCGGCATAACGCCAAGATCGACGCCGCCACGGGCACGCACGGCTACCGTTTGCGCATCACGCTCCTTATCGCCCACGACGAGGAGATAAGGCACCTTTTCCAGCGTGTGCTCGCGTATTTTATAGCTAATCTTCTCGTTGCGCAAATCGGCCGTCACTCTAACCCCTTGTTTTTGCAACGTTTGGGCCAGAGATTGTGCATATTCGGCCTGACTTTCGGCGATATTGAGCACAATTGCCTGGAACGGCGCGAGCCAGGCCGGCATCGCACCAGCGTGGTGCTCGATCAGAATGCCGAGGAAACGCTCCATCGAACCGACGATTGCCCGATGCAGCATCACCGGCCGGCGGCGGCTGCTGTCGTCCGCGACATACTCGGCACCGAGGCGCTCCGGCAGCACCATGTCGAGCTGCAGCGTGCCGCACTGCCACGAACGGCCGAGCGCATCCTTGATGTGGTATTCGATCTTCGGACCATAGAACGCACCCTCGCCCGGCAGCTCTTCCCACTTGAGGCCGCAGGCCGTCAGCGCGTCGCGCAGGCCCTGCTCGGCGCGATCCCACGTCTCGTCCGTGCCCGCACGCTGGTCCGGGCGCAACGACAGCTTGATGTCGATGTGATCGAAACCGAAGTCCTTGTACACACTCATGGCCAGCGTGTTGAACGCAATCGACTCCGAGATGAACTGGTCTTCCGTACAGAAGATGTGCGCATCGTCCTGCACGAAGCCGCGCACGCGCATCAGGCCATGCAGCGCACCCGATGCCTCGTTGCGATGGCACGAACCGAATTCCGCGTAGCGCAGCGGCAAATCGCGGTACGAGCGCAGGCCGTGCTTGAACACCTGGACGTGACCCGGACAGTTCATCGGCTTGATCGCGTAGTCGCGCTTTTCCGACTCCGTCGTGAACATGTTCTCGCGGTAGTTCTGCCAGTGGCCCGACGCCTCCCACAGCGAGCGGTCCATGATCATCGGCGTCTTGATCTCGAGGTAGCCGGCGTCGTTCACGCGGCGACGCATGTACTGCTCGACCTGCTGCCACAGCGCCCAGCCCTTCGGATGCCAGAACACCATGCCCGGCGACTCTTCCTGCATGTGGAACAGGTCCAGCTGCTTGCCGAGCTTGCGGTGGTCGCGCTTTTCCGCTTCCTCGAGCATGTGCAGGTACTGATCCTGGTCTTCCTTCTTCGTCCAGGCCGTACCGTAGATGCGCTGCAGCTGCTCGTTCTTCGAGTCGCCGCGCCAGTACGCGCCCGCGACCTTCATCAGCTTGAAGACCTTCAGCTTGCCGGTCGACGGCACGTGCGGGCCGCGGCACAGGTCCGTGAAGCCGCCGTGCGAGTACAGCTTGATTTCGTCGCTTCGCGGAATCGATTCGATGATCTCGGCCTTGTACTTCTCGCCGAGGCTGCGGAAATAGCCGGCCGCCTCGTCGCGCGACACGACGCGGCGCGTCACCGGCTCGTCCTTCTTCACGAGCTCCTGCATGCGCTTTTCGATCTTTTCCAGATCTTCGGGCGTAAACGGGCGGTTGTACGAGAAGTCGTAGTAGAAGCCGTTGTCGATCACGGGACCGATCGTCACCTGCGCATCCGGATACAGATCCTTCACCGCGTAGGCGAGCAAGTGCGCGGTCGAATGACGGATGATGTCGAGACCGTCGGCATCCTTGTCCGTCACGATCGCGAGCGATGCGTCGCGATCGATGACCGTGGACGTATCAACGAGCTCGCCATCGAGCTTGCCACCAAGCGCAGCCTTCGCAAGGCCGGGACCGATCGAGGCGGCAACCTCGGCAACTGTCACCGGATGCTCGTATTGTCGAACTGAGCCGTCAGGCAAGCGTATCGAAACCATGGCAATCTCCGTGATGCCGACAGTGGGCGGCAGACCAAGCACGCGATGTAAAAGTCACGCGCGAAAATTTCGCGACAAAAAAAATGCGGCCCCGCTTTCGAGGGGCCGCATTCGATACTTCACTCAAACTGAAAGGGCGAAAGGGTTCCTCGACTAGCGTCGCTCCGAAAAGGTTTCGGTCAACGTTCGCGGTGTCATAACCGTATTCGCCTTGTTCGCGTTGAGTTATTTACTGCATCGAACACCCGGAAACCGGGCATTCTCAATTCGTTGGTAGGCTCGATTGGACTCGAACCAACGACCCCCACCATGTCAAGGTGGTGCTCTAACCAGCTGAGCTACGAGCCTAGAGAAGCTAAGATTATATGGGGCTACCGATGACTTGGCAAGCGTTTTTATGCAGTCGCAGCAAAATGCTCGCGTTCCAGCCCTATTACGGGGACGTCACCCCTTGCGCCCCGCCCGCACGACGCCCGGCACCTCGCCGAGCAGCGTGCATGCACGCTGCACCTGCGCGGAATTCGACACCTCGACCGTGAACTGCATGAAGGCCGCATTGCGGCGGCTTTGCGTCTTCACGCCCACCACGTTCATCTTCTCGCGCGCGAACACTTCGGAGATGTCGCGCAGCAAGCCTTGCCGGTCGCTCGCCTCGATCATCAGGTCGACCGGATAGACCGACACGCCGCGCCCGCCCAGCACGTCGGCCGACCAGGTCGTCTGCAGCACGCGCTCCGGCGCCCGCTCGACCATCCGCCGGAACGTCGGGCAGTCGCTGCGGTGAATCGACATCCCCTTGCCGCGCGTCACGAATCCGCTGATCGGGTCGGGCGGCGCCGGACGGCAGCAGCGCGCGAGCTGAGTCAGCAGTGCATCGACGCCGACCACCAGCACGCCGGTCGACGCGCCGTGCGCGACACTCGCCCCGCTGCTGCGCTTCTCGAAATCGGCGGGCGCCTCCGGCGCGTGCTCGGGCGGCGGCGCATCGGACAGCGCGTGCTCGACGTTGCGCAGGCTGAATTCTTCCTTGCCGACCACCGAGAACAGTTCCTCGGGCGACTTGAAGCCGAGCTTCGCGGCGAGATTGTCGAGGTTGACCGACGTCTTGCCCTCGCGCTGCAGCGTCTTTTCGACGAGCGCACGACCATGCGCGATGTTTTCTTCCTGCTCGATCGAGTTGAACCACGCCCGCACCTTCTGCCGCGCGCGCGAGCTCTTCAGATAGCCGAGTTGCAGGTTCAGCCAGTCGCGCGACGGCCCGCCCTCCTTCACCGCGACGATCTCGACCGTCTGGCCGTTCGCGAGCGACGTGTTCAGCGGCACCATCACGCCGTCGACGCGCGCGCCGCGGCAGCGATGGCCGAGCTCGCTGTGCAGGTGGTACGCGAAGTCGACCGGCGTCGCGCCCTGCGGCAGCGCGATCACGCGCGCCTGCGGCGTCAGCACGTAGATGTGGTCATCGTCGAGCGACGTCTCGCGCAGCTGGGCCCAAGCCTTGTCTCCCGACACTTCGGTGCCGTCCTCGACGTCGTCCTTCCATGCGAGCAGCTGGCGCAGCCACGCGATCTTCTCGTCGTACTTGTCGCTTGCCGAGAACTGGCCGCCATAGCCGCGCGCGCCCGCTTCCTTGTAGCGCCAGTGCGCGGCGACGCCGTACTCGGCGAAGCGGTGCATTTCCTGCGTGCGGATCTGCACTTCGAACGCGCGGCCGTCGTCGCCGATCACGACCGTATGCAGCGACTTGTAGCCGTTCGGCTTCGGGCGCGAGATGTAGTCGTCGAATTCCTTCGGCACCGGCTGCCACAGGTGATGCACGATGCCGAGCACCGCGTAGCAATCCTTGATGTCCGGCACGATCACGCGGAACGCACGCACGTCGTACAGCTCGGAGAAGTCGAGCTCCTTGCCGCGCATCTTGCGCCAGATGCTGTAGATATGTTTCGGCCGCCCGCTCACGTCGGCCGGAATGTGCGCTTCCGCCAGCTCGTGCTGGAGCCGCTCGATGGCCTGCGCGACGTACGCCTCGCGTTCGACGCGCTTCTCGTCGAGCAGCCTGGCGATGCGCTTGTAGGTGACCGGATCCTCGAAGCGGAACGCGAGGTCCTCGAGCTCCCACTTCAGTTGCCAGATGCCGAGACGGTTCGCGAGCGGCGCATAGATCTCGAGCGTCTCGCGCGCGACGTCAGGCGGCGGATCGATCTTCGACGCCGCGTAGTAGCGCAGCGACTGCAACCGCGACGCCAGGCGGATCAACACCACGCGGATGTCCTGCGCGAACGCGAGCAGCATCTTGCGCAGCGCCTCGATCTGCGTGCGCCGCTCCTCCGCGGCGTCACGCCCGGCGTCGGGCATCGCGTTCTGCGTGACGCGCAGGCTGACGGTGCCGAGCCGCAGCAGCTTGCGCACATCGGACACGAGCCGCGCGACCTCTTCGCCGAAACGCTCGGTCAGCTCCCGCCCGGGATCGTTCAGGTGCGGCGTCAGCACGAACAGCGCGGCCGCCTGCATCGCGTGCGGGTCGACGTTCAGCGTGCGCATGATCGATGCCGTGCCCGCCGAGTGATCGGCGAGCAATTCCCCCGACGACAGGCGGGCGTCGCCGGCCCGCTCGCGCACGAACGCGAGCACGTCGTCGAACGACGGCGCCACGACGGAAGAAGGGGAAACGGACTCGGTCATCGCACGGCCTGGCGTATTGCTGTCATCGTGACGCTTCGCTCAACTCCGCTGCGCGGCGACGACGACGATCTCGACGAGCAGCGCCGGATCCGCGAGCTTCGCCTCGACGGTGGCGCGCGGCGGCGTGTTGCCCTGCGCGACCCACGCGTCCCACTCCGCGTTCATGCCCTCGAAGTTCGCGAGATCCGAAATATAGATCTGCACCGACAGCAGATGCGCCTTGTCGCTGTTCGCTTCGGCGAGCAGGCGGTCGATATGGCCGAGCACTTCGCGCGTCTGGCCCTTGATGTCCTGGGTGGTGTCTTCGGCGATCTGACCGGCCAGATACACGGTACCGTTGTGGATCGCGGTTTCGGAGAGACGGGCCCCGACGTGGTGACGAATGACTGCCATGGAATGTTCCGGTCGTTGAGTGGGTGAAGAATCGGCGACACGCGGCCCGCGTGCCGCCGAACCGCATATTATGACGCGTTTATGCGTCGCCTTCGACGAAAAACCGGCGGGCGAGCGCAATCTGGTCGGCGCTCAGGAACGCCGGCGCGTGCCCCGTGCCGGAGATTTCCGCCTGCATCACACGCCGGCCGCGGCGCACCATCTCGGCGACGGTCTCGCGCGACAACAGGTCCGACTCGGCGCCGCGCACGATCAGCAGCGACGCATCGGTCGTCTCGATCGCGCGCCACAGCGCGGCCTCGCCGAGCGCGGCGAGTTCGGGCGTCGTCGCCTTGAACGGCTCGGCGATGCGCGGGTCGTAGCGCATCGTCCAGCCGCCGTCGGGCAGCTCGCGCAGCAACGGCCCGTTGATCTCGCGCCATTCGTCGCCGGTCAACGCGCCGAACGGCAGCGACAGCGACGTCAGATAGTCGATACCCTCCTGCTCGGTCGCAAAGCGCGGCTGCACGCCGAGGTATTCGCCGATGCGCGTCAGCGAATCGGGCTCGATGCGCGGGCCGACGTCGTTGACGATCACCCGGCGCAGCGGCGAACCGGGCAGCCCCGCGAGCGCCATGCCGATCAGCCCGCCCATCGACGTGCCGAACCAGTCGACCGACTCGACGTCGAGCCGCGCGATCAGCGTGACCATGTCGGCCACATATTGCGGAATCGCGTAATGCCGCGGATCGGCAAGCCAGTCGGAGCGACCGCGCCCGACGACGTCGGGGCACACGACGCGATACGTATCGGACAGCGCGGCGGCAAGCCGGTCGAAATCGCGCCCCGAACGGGTCAGGCCATGCACGCAGACGAGCACCCGCGAATTGGCGGGGTCGCCCCATTCGGTGTAGGCGACGTGGTGCAGGCCCGCGACGCTCGCACACTGTACGCGTCGCTGACGGGGAACGGGAGGATTCGCTGAGGGGGTTGGCATCGTTGGCATCCTGTCGAACGTGGGCGGCGCGGCGGGCAGCGCTTGCGCCGCCCGATGCAAACGATTGTAAACCGCTTCGTGACGGCGGGGCGTCACGCGCCGGCGGTCATCCGGCGCGTCGTTCGCGACGGCTCACGCGTTGAGACGCCACGCGTCGCGCAACTGCTCGCGCAGGAAATCGACGAATGCGCGCACGCGCAACGGCACGTGACGGCCGCCGGGATATACGGCATGAAGCGGTGCCGCGGGCGCAGCGAACGCCGGCAGCACGCGGACGAGCCGGCCCGCATCGAGATCGGCGCCGACGTCCCAGATCGACTTCAGCGCGATGCCCGCGCCCTCCAGCGCCAACGTCCGGGCCGCGCCGCCGTCGTTCGTGAGCAGCGCGGCCGTCACCTCGACCGTCACTGCCCCCTGCACGCCGTCGAACCGCCACTCCGTACGCGGCTGGTCGCCCATCACGATGCATCGGTGTGCACGAAGCTCGGCCGGATCGGCCGGCAGCCCGTGCACGGCAAGATAGCTCGACGACGCGCAAAGCACGCGATGATTCGGCGCCAGCTCGCGCGCGATCATCATCGTGGAATCGGCGAGCCTGCCGATCCGCACGGCCACGTCGATGTCGTGCGCGAGCAGATCGACGATCGTGTCGGTCAGCATCAGCTGCACGGCCAACGCCGGATGTTGCCGCTGAAACGCCGCGACGAGCGGCGCGATCCGCAGGCGTCCGAGTTCGCCGGGCGCCGTCAGGCGCAGCACGCCGCCGACCGTGCCGCGGCGATCGCTCATCAGCGTTTCGGCGCGATCGACCTCGGCCAGGATGCGCAGCACCTGCGCATGGAATTGCGCACCGTCGTCGGTGAGCGTTTGCTGCCGCGTCGTCCGGTGCAGCAGACGCACGCCGAGCCGCGACTCCAGATGCGCGAGCCGCTTGCTGACGACGGACAGCGACAAGTCCAGCTCGCGCGCCGCCGCGGACAGGCTGCCGGCCGACACGATCTTCGCGAAGGTATCGAGTGCCGGGAGATCGTCGATCAACATCGCGGCACCGAATTCACCCAATCCTTTCCATTTTTCGAATAATCCATTCGCTTTTATCCCGTATTTGCGCTCGTGGCAGAAACCTACCATACCTGTTCCCCGTCGTCGCTCGACGCCATTCACAGGACACCCGAAACCATGTCGATCCATCTTCCTTCGATCGCCCGCGTCATCGCTGCGGCAGCCTGCGCCGTTGCGCTGTCGCCTGCCGCATCCCGCGCGGCCGACCTCGTCGAGCCGCACGCTCTGACCGTCGCGGCCGACGTGCCGGCCGCGCAGGCACGCGCGCAAATCCTCGCCGCGCGTCGGTATGGCACGTTCTGGGATACGGGCGACGCCGCCCTCGCCCGCACGGCGCTCGCCGCCGGGTTCATCGATCGAACGCTCCCGGCCGGCCGCGCACAGGGCGTACCGGGGCCGCTCGCTGCATCCCGAACGATGCGCGCAGCCATCCCGGACCTGCGTTGCGACATCGAACAGATGATCGTCGCGGGCGATCGTGTCGTCGTGCACCTGCATTTTCGCGGGCATTTCACCGGCACATTCAATGGAACGACCGGAAACGGGCAGACGGTCGACTTCATCGCGACCGACATCTACCGGATCGACGACGGCCGGATCGCGGAAAACTGGCATATCGAGGACAACCTGACACTGTTGCGCCAGCTCGGGCTCGTCGGCTGACGGAGGAGACGATGAATCACAGCGACTACGATTCGGCGACGCATCCGGCGCGCCGCACGTTTCTTACCCAGGCCGGCGCCGGGCTGGCGGCCGGCATCGCGATGGCCGCGGGCGCGCCCCAGCCGGCAACGGCTGCGCCGATAGCGGGTCCCGCGGGGACGGACACCGGCGGGTTCTGGCCGGACGATAAGCGGCTCGTCATCTCGATCTCGATGCAGTTCGAAGCCGGCGGACAACCGCCCAAGGGCGCGGACAGTCCGTTCCCGTCCGTCGAATTTCCACCGTCGGTGCCGGTCGACCTGGCGTCGGCCACGTGGTTCGCGTATGGCTATCGTGAAGGAATTCCCCGCCTTCTCGACCTGTGGGACCGGCACGGCGTGAAAGTCACGTCGCACATGATCGGAGAAGCCGTACGCCGGCACCCCGAACTGGCACGGGAGATCGTGTCGCGCGGCCACGAAGCGGCCGCGCACGGACCGACATGGCGGTCACAATTCGCGATGAACCGCGACGACGAGCGCCGCTTCCTCACGGAAGCCCGCGACATGGTCGAAGCGGCGACGGGACGGCGCCCGATCGGCTACAACTGCAACTGGCTGCGGCGCGGCCCGCATACGCTGTCGCTGCTGCAGGAACTCGGTTACGTGTACCACATCGACGACGTCAGTCGCGACGAGCCCTTCATCGAGACCGTCGGCGGTCGCGATTTCGCGGTCGTCCCGTACACGCTGCGCAACAACGACATCCTGCTGATCGAAGGCCGCAACTACTCGCCGACGATGTTTCTCGAGCAGATCAAGCTGGATTTCGACCAGTTGTACGCGGAAGCCGGGCAGCGGCGCAGATTGATGTCGATCAGCGCGCACGACCGGATCAGCGGCAACCCGCAAATGGTCCGCGCGTGGGACGCATTCCTGCACTACGCGCGCTCGCATCCGGGCGTTGCCTTCATGCGCAAGGACGACATCGCCCGCTTCGCGTTGCGCAGCCGGTCGACGCTGCGCGAGGCCGAAACGATCTGACCGGCTTGCACCCTCTCCTCACTTCGGAAAGACCATCATGAATGATCCGCTCCACGGAAAGAAAGTCCTCGTCGTCGGCGGCAGCTCCGGCATCGGCGCCGCTGCCGCGCAAGCATTCGCGCAACATGGCGCCGTCGTGACGATCGCGTCGCGCGACCCGGCCAGGGCCGGCGCGGGTATCACGGCAGGCGGCCACCTGCGCACCGAAGCGCTCGACATCACCGATACGGCGGCTGTCGATGCGTTCTGCGCGCGTGCCGGCCAGTTCGACCACGTCGTGATTTCGGCCGCGAAGACGGCCACGGGCCCGATTCGCGCACTGCCGCTTGCCGACGCGCAGGCCGCGATGGACAGCAAGTTCTGGGGCGCATACCGCGTCGCCCGCTCGATCGACATCGCACCCGGCGGTTCGCTGACGTTCGTGTCGGGTTACCTCAGCGTACGACCGAGCGCATCGTCGGTGCTGCAGGGTGCGATCAACGCGGCGCTCGAGGCGCTCGCCCGCGGTCTTGCGCTCGAGCTGGCGCCCGTGCGGGTGAATACCGTATCGCCGGGCCTGGTCGCGACGCCGCTGTGGGACAAGCTCGCGCCCGACGCACGCGACGCGATGTACGCGGGCGCCGCCCAGCGCCTTCCCGCAGGCCGCGTAGGCCAGCCGGAGGACATAGCGAATGCGATCGTGTATCTGGCGACGACGCCTTATGCGACCGGCTCGACGGTGCTGATCGACGGCGGCGGCGCGATTGCATGACGCAGCCATGACAAAACGCCCCGCGTTCCTGACGGAACGCGGGGCGTCGAGGGCTGCGGAACGACGGCGCTTACGCGACCGCGCTCACATCAAGCGGTGCACCCGTCTTCGCCTGGATCTCTTCCGCGCTCACGCCGTCGGCGAGCTCGAGCACCTTCAGGCCGTCCGGCGTCACCTCGATCACGCCGAGATCGGTAATGATCAGGTCGACCACGCCGACACCCGTCAGCGGCAGGTTGCATTCGTCGAGGATCTTGTGCTGGTCGCCCTTCGCGACGTGCTCCATCAGCACGACGACGCGCTTCACGCCCGCGACGAGATCCATCGCGCCGCCCATGCCCTTGATCATCTTGCCCGGGATCATCCAGTTCGCGAGGTCGCCCTTCTTGCTGACCTGCATCGCGCCGAGGATCGCGAGGTTGATATGGCCGCCGCGGATCATCGCGAACGAATCGGCCGACGAGAAGATCGACGAGCCCGGCAGCGTCGTGACGGTCTGCTTGCCGGCGTTGATCAGGTCGGCATCGACTTCTTCCTCCGTCGGCGACGGACCGATGCCGAGCAGGCCGTTCTCCGACTGCAGCCACACCTCGACGCCTGCCGGCACGTGGTTCGCGACGAGCGTCGGCAGGCCGATGCCGAGGTTCACGTAGAAGCCGTCCTGCAGTTCCTTCGCCGCGCGCGCGGCCATCTGGTCACGATTCCAGGCCATGTCAGTCTCCTTTCGCGCGTACGACGCGTTGTTCGATGCGTTTCTCGGGCGTCGCGTTCAGCACGATGCGCTGCACGAAGATGCCCGGCGTGTGGACCTGGTCCGGATCGAGCGTGCCGTTCTCGACGATCTCCTCGACTTCCGCCACGGTGATCTTGCCCGCCATCGCGCACATCGGGTTGAAGTTGCGCGCGGTGCGGCGATAGATCAGGTTGCCGGATTGGTCAGCCTTCCACGCCTTCACGAGCGCGACGTCGGCGGTGAGCGACGGCTCGAGCACGTAATGGCGATCACCGAACTGGCGCGTTTCCTTGCCTTCCGCGATCACGGTGCCGTAGCCCGTGTTCGTGAAGAACGCGGGGATGCCGGCGCCGCCCGCGCGCAGCTTCTCGGCGAGCGTGCCCTGCGGCGTGAATTCGAGCTCGAGTTCGCCGGCCAGGTACTGGCGCTCGAACTCCTTGTTCTCGCCGACGTACGACGAGATCATCTTCCTGATCTGGCGCGTTTCCAGCAGCAGGCCGAGACCGAAGCCGTCGACGCCCGCGTTGTTGCTGATGCAGGTGATGCCCTTGACGGCGGAATCGCGCAGTGCCGCGATCAGCGCCTCGGGAATCCCGCACAGGCCGAAGCCGCCCACCGCGAAGGTCTGTCCGTCGCGGACGATCCCCTCCAGCGCGGCAGCCGCGCTTGGATAGACTTTGTTCATCTGTATGTCCCTTCCTCTATGGAAACCAGCAAAACCGGTTCACGCGCCCACTGGGCCGCAAGCCCGCCGCATCATTCTATGCATGCACGGCGATGCCTGCGTCGAGGCGCGCTGTTTTTATATCGCGACAAACCACCGCGAGATGCCTGGAAGGGTACGATGCGGCGCGGATGCGGCACAATACGCAAAAATACATAAGCGTTTGCCTCCGCTTGCCTGCTCCATGCCCGCTCTCGATTACCAGACTGCCTTCCACCTCGCGCCGCTCGGCCTCGTGATGTCGCGCGACCGCGTGATCGAGGACTGCAACGACGCGCTCGCGTCGATCTTCCGCTGCGCGCGAGCCGACCTGATCGGGAAGTCGTACGAAGTGCTCTATCCATCGCCGGACGAATTCCAGCGCATCGGCGAGCGCATCTCGCGCGTGATGATCGCGAACGGCATCTATGCCGATGACAGAATCATGAAACGGGCCGACGGCGAGCTGTTCTGGTGCCACGTGACGGGCCGCGCGCTCGACCGCACCGCGCCGCTCGCGGCGGGCGTGTGGACTTTCGAGGACCTCAGCGCGACGCGCCGGGTCGCCGTCGAGCTGACGCCGCGCGAACGCGAGATCGCCGCGCAGCTCGCGACCGGCAAGACCAGCAAGCAGATCGGGCGCGTGCTCGACATCAGTTCGCGCACGGTCGACATCTACCGCGCGCGGCTGATGCGCAAGTACGGCACGAACAATACGCCGGAACTGCTGCAGCGCCTGCTCGGCCAGTGACACGCGCCCCGGAATGGCAATCGGCCGCGTGACGCGGCCGATGCGGGGGATCATCAGGAAATGGCGGCACACCGGCGCCCGGACGCCAGGTTCGATGCTGCCGCGCTCAGTCGACCTTCGCCGCGAGCGCGCGCTCGATCGTATCGCGCAGCAGTTGCGGCAGCGGCACCGACTTGCCGAGCGCATAGTCGACCCACACGCAGCGCGCGTTGCCGCGCGCATAGACGTGCTGCGGATCGTCCGCGCGCGTCAGCTCGAAACCCGTGTCGAAGCTGCTGCGGCCCGGCTTCGCGGCCGACATCCTCGCGATCACGTCGCCCGGATAGTGCAGTTGCTTCAGGAACTCCATCGACGCCGTGACGATCACGGGGCCCTGCCCCTCGCCGTTGCCGCCCGCGATGCCGAGTTCCTCGAACCACGAGATCCGGGCCTGTTCCATGTAGCGGAAATAGACCGTGTTGTTCACGTGGCCGAACGCGTCCATGTCGCCCCAGCGGATCGGCATCGACATTTCAAATACGGGGGAATATTCGCTCATTGCAGTCTTCTTTGTTGCTGAATGTCATCCACTCAGGCGAGGCCGAAGCCGTCGTCGGCGGAGATAATCGAGCCATTGATGAACTGCGACTCGTCGGCCGCGAGCAGCAACAACAGCCCGTCGAGATCCTGCGGCTTGCCGACGCGCCGGCGCGGCAGCATCGACTGCAGCTTCTGGCCCTGCTCGGTTTCCCACAGGTAATGATTGATTTCCGTATCGATATAGCCCGGACAGATCGCGTTGACGTTGATCCCGTGGCGCCCCCATTCGAGCGCCATCGCACGCGTCATCTGCACGACCGCCGCCTTGCTCATCGCATACAGCCCGATCTGCGGAAACACGCGCAGACCGGCCACCGACGCGATGTTGATGATCCGGCACGGCGGCTTGCCGTTGCCGTTCGCGCGCATGATCATCCGCTTCGCCACCTCCTGCGCGACGAAGAATGCGCCGCGCGTGTTGGTATCGAACACGAATTCGAAATCGGCCGGCGTCACGTCGACGAGCTTCTGCATCGTCGAGACGCCCGAATTGTTCACGAGGATGTCGATCGTGCCGGCCTCCGTCTCCGCGTGCGCGATGGCCGCCTTGATGCTCTGCACGTCGGTGACGTCAAGCGACACGACGTGCGCGGCACCGCCCGCCGCCTCGATCTCCGCGCGCAGCTCCTTCAGGCGCTCGACGCGGCGGCTCGCGAGCACGACCTTCGCGCCGGCCTGCGACAGCACCTGGGCAAAGCGCTGCCCGAGGCCGCTCGATGCGCCCGTGACCAGCGCGACCTTGCCTTCCAGATTGATCGATCGACCCATTGCACATCCCCTTTCGATGTCGTTTCGCCGCGGCGGACGCCCTGTCCCACGCAGCATAACCCTAGCACAAAAAATAGAACGATCGTGCTAATCTATTCGCATGCTGTTGCGGCAAGCGTTTTGTTTCGCGGACAATACGCTCCCGAATAAAAGCATTCTAACGGTTAGAGGAACGCCAATGACCCCCGCAAGCCTCATCGAGCAATACGGCCCGCGCGAATCGATGGAATACGACGTCGTGATCGTCGGCGGCGGCCCCGCCGGGCTGTCGGCGGCGATCCGGCTCAAGCAGCTGGCCGCCGAGAAAGGCACCGAGATCGGCGTGTG
>NZ_QTPQ01000034.1:0-93363 GCF_003853425.1 Burkholderia sp. Bp9140 | reverse complement strand
ATCGGCTCGCGATTTACGCTCCACGCTTCCTCCCCACACTCGGTCACCCTCATGCAGTTGCGCTTCACTTCACTCGCTGTGACCAGCTCATCGCGGGACTTACACCCGCAGGAATGCGCCCATGCTGGGCGCACCACACGAACGGGCGCCATGCGGCGCCCGTTTTGCCTTTACGCGGCGTCCGCCGGCGCGCCGTCCGCGAACGCGCGCAGCGCATCGCCCGCGAGCCGGTAGCGCACCCATTCGCTCTGCGGCGCCGCGCCGACGCTTTCGTAGAAGCGGATCGCCGGCTCGTTCCAGTCGAGCACGCTCCATTCGAACCGCCCGCAGCCGGTGTCCACGGCGATGCGCGCGAGCGCCTTCAGCAGCCGCAGCCCGGCGCCCGCGCCGCGAAAGCGCGGCGATACGTACAGATCCTCGAGATACAGCCCCTGGCGGCCGAGCCACGTCGAATACGAGAAGAAATACACGGCGAAGCCGGCCGGCTCGCCGTCGACCTCGCAGATCAGCGCGCGCGCGGGCGTTCCTTCGCCGAACAGGCTGCGCTCGAGCGACGCGGGTGTCGCGACCACTTCATGCTCCGCCTTCTCGTAGATGGCCAGCTCGGTGATGAAACGCAGGATCTGCGGCACGTCCGCGACGGTGGCGGAACGGATGTCGATTTGCACGGTAGGGAGCCCTCCTTCGGCCCGAACTGAAAATGGAATGCGATGCCGCCCGCGCAAATGCGCGTAGCGTCGCCCGGATCGACATGCTACGTTCGTGGCTCAACTGCAGGAAGTGCAGTTTATTCATCCTGACATGAACATGATGCATCCCGACCTGCGCCGTCTCGACCTGAACCTGCTGCTCGCATTCGACGCGCTGTACCGCCACCGGTCGGTCGCCGCGGCCGCGCACGAACTGGCGATGAGCCCGTCCGCGCTGAGCCACGCGCTCTCGCGGCTGCGCGAAGCGATCGGCGACGCGCTGTTCGTGCGGCTCGGCAACGAGATGCAGCCGACCGTGCGCGCCGACGACATCGCCACCTGGGCCGGCGACGCGCTCGACACGATGTCGAAGGGGCTCGCGCGCGCGCCGCTTCGATCCCGCGCAAAGCGACCGTACGTTCGTGTTCGCCGCGAGCGACTACACGGCGTTCGCCGTGCTGCCGGCGCTGCTCGCGCGCATCGGGCAGGTCGCGCCGCGGCTGCGGATCCGCGTCGTCCATTCCGACCGAAAGATCTCGATCGACGAACTCGCGGCCGGCCGCATCGATTTCGCGCTCGGCTATCACGAGGAATCGGCCGCCGACGCGCCGGGCATCGAGGATTTCGACTGGTTCTCGGACGACTACGTGGTGATCGCGAGCGCCGCGCATCCCGACATCCGCCGGCGGCTGACGCTCGACCAGTATCTCGCCGCGCGCCACGTCGTCGTCACGCCCTGGAACGAGTCGCGAGGCGTCGTGGACTACGTGCTCGACCGGCTCGGCCTCGCGCGGCAGGTCGCCGTGCAGCTGCCGAGCGTGCTGGCCGCGCCGTTCGTGATCGCGGAATCGGCGTTGCTGATGACGGTGCCGAACCGCGCCGCGCAGGCACTGCGCCACGCGACGCCGATCCGCATCTTCCCCGCGCCGTTCGAGATCCCGCGCTATACGGTGAAGGTCTACTCGCACGCGAAGCACGCGCGCACCGATGCGCACCGCTGGATTCGCGCGCAGTTGCTCGAAGCACGGCCGGCGCCCGGTTGAGCAGCACGCTCATGGGCCCGCACGGCGTGCGGTGTCCCTTGTCGGGCTGGCGTTTCCGGCGCATTCGGGCGACGGCGACAGCCGCCCGATCATTACGAAATGCTGACTAATTCCGTCTCCCCGGTGCCTACGCCGGCGCCCCCGGCGACGTCAATAGTGGCAATCCTTGACCCATGACCGCCGAATCCATGTCTCCCTTGCTGGAGAAGGGTTTTCCGGGAGCCGGCTCCTTCTCGGGCACCTGCTGCGTACTCTGTTGCATGGCAATTTGGCGACACGTGTTAGTCAAACAACGATTTCCATCGCCACAAAATTGTATTTTTGCTAAATTAGTAACCAAAGTAGCAAAACGAAGTTCGTGAAATGTAGTTTAGCTTCACGACACAACAAGGAGACCCGCAAGCCGACCCGGCAGCGCGGGACCGCTCAACGGTGTTCCGTCCGCTTGCCCGCGTGCCACGCTTACCGGCCCTGCACGAGGTCTCCCTGGTTATCCCGCTTTTCGCTTTTGCCCGGCGCTCGCTGCGCCGGGCATCTCGTGCAGTCTGGGTTGACTTTTTGACAGGGTATGGAGGAGATGATGAAGAAAGCTTTGGTCGCGGCCGCGCTGATGGCTGCTGGAGTGGTAACGGCGCACGCGCAGAGCAGCGTCACGCTGTATGGTCGCCTGGATGCCGGCCTCGAGTACATGAACGGCCTGCAGGACGGCCATCGCTACCGCGCGGAGAGCGGCGACTGGGGCACGAGCCTGTGGGGCTTGAAGGGCAGCGAGGACATCGGCGGCGGCAACAAGATCCTGTTCCACCTGGAAGGCGCGTTCAACACGATGAACGGTGGCCTCGGCACGAGCGGCTCGATCTGGGATCGTTTCGCGACCGTCGGCATTACGAACGACCGCTACGGTACGCTGCTGTTCGGCCGCGAACTCGCGATCGCGAACGGCGTGTGGGACTTCGATCCGCTGGGCCAGTCGAGCTGGTCGTCGGCATCGCTCGTGCGCGGCCGCAACTGGAACAAGACCAGCAACAACGTGTCGTACCAGTCGCCGCAGTTCTACGGCCTCGACTTCTACGGCCAGTTCGCCTTCTCGAACTCCACCAGCTTCAACGGCAACACGACGGCCGGCCAGCCGGGTCGTGCGGCCGGCGCACAGATCACGTACACGAACTCGCTGTTCCAGTTGCGCGGCATCTACGACGAAACGCGCGACAGCAACGGCCGCTTCTCCGACGTGTTCAACTACTCGCGTGAATACTTCGCGGGCGCGAACGTGTTCCTCGGCCAGTTCAAGCTGCAGGCCGCCTACCAGGCGTCGCACGCGGACGGCAGCGGCGGCCCGGCCGTCAACAACGGTATCACCGGCACCCAGCAGGTCTGGGGCGGCGTGACGTGGCAGGCAACGCCGGCAGCAGCGCTGATCGCGGCCGTCTATCACGTGAACGCGAACCACGGCGGCGGCAACGCGAACATCTACACGGTCGGCGGTTCGTACAACATCTCGAAGCGCACGCTGTTCGACGTGCAGGTCGCGACGGTGCGCAACAGCAAGACCGCGAACTTCGGCCTGAACGCGAACGGTGCAGGCACCGCCGTGTCGACGGGCAACCCGCATGCGGGCGGCAGCCAGACCGGCGTCTACGCCGGCATCCAGCACCTGTTCTGATCAGGCGCCGTCCAGAGAACGATTCGACAACACTTTCCACGCTGCTGCGAGAGGCGCGTATCGGTGCGGTACCCACCCGGGTATCCGCACCGTTTTTTATTGGCGGGCGGGAATCGTGCGGCCCGCGGCCGAATCTGCCGCGTCCGCCGAATGGCCGGTTGCGGCGCTCAGACCGCCGCTTCGTTCTCTTCGCCGGTGCGGATGCGGATCACGCGCTCGACGTCCGACACGAAGATCTTGCCGTCGCCGATCTTGCCCGTGCGGGCCGCGCCGATCACCGCGTCGATCACCTGGTCGACCTGCGCTTCCGCGACGACCACCTCGATCTTCATCTTCGGCAGGAAGTCGACGACGTATTCGGCGCCGCGATACAGTTCCGTGTGCCCCTTCTGGCGGCCGAAGCCCTTCACTTCCGTCACGGTCAGGCCCGTGAGGCCGACTTCGGCGAGCGCTTCGCGGACTTCGTCCAGCTTGAACGGCTTGATGATGGCGGTGATGCGTTTCATGATGGTTGTCCCTCAATGCTCGTTTGGATGCAAAATCGCGATCCCGATTGTAAGCCGGCCAGCCGCGTACGGCCCAGCACGGCTCAGTCGAGACGTTCGGTAAAGCGTGACGTGATCGGGTAGCGCCAGTCGCGCCCGAACGCGCGATGCGTGACGCGAATGCCGATCGGCGCCTGGCGGCGCTTGTATTCGTTGATCTTGATGAGCCGCGTCACGCGCGCGACGTCGGCCTCGGCATAACCGGCCGCGACGATCTCCGCGAGCGGCCGGTCCTCCTCCATGTACATCCGCATGATCGCGTCGAGCACGTCGTACGGCGGCAGGCTGTCCTGGTCCGTCTGGTTCTCGCGCAGTTCGGCCGACGGCGCGCGCGTCAGGATCCGCTCGGGGATCACGTCACGCAGTTCGTAGTCGGCGGCCGCGTTCCGATAGCGGCACAGCCGGTAGACCAGCGTCTTCGCGATGTCCTTGATCACCGCGAAGCCGCCGGCCATGTCGCCGTACAGCGTGCAGTAGCCGACCGCCATCTCGCTCTTGTTGCCGGTCGTCAGCACGATCGAGCCGAACTTGTTCGACAGCGCCATCAGCAGCGTGCCGCGGATGCGCGCCTGGATGTTCTCTTCGGTCGCGTCCTCCGCGCGGCCCGCGAATTCGCCCGCGAGCGCCGCGCGGAACGCGTCGAACATCGGCGCGATCGCGATCTCGTCGTAGCGCACGCCGACGCGCCGCGCCATCTCCGCCGCATCGGTCGTCGAGATGCCGGCCGTGTAGCGCGACGGCATCATCACCGCGCGCACGCGCTCGGGCCCGAGCGCGTCGCATGCGACCGCGAGCACCAGCGCGGAATCGACGCCGCCCGACAGCCCGATCAGCACGCCGGGAAAACCGTTCTTGCCGATGTAGTCGCGCACGCCGGTCACGAGCGCACGATAGACCTGCGCGTCGGTCGGCAATTCGGGCGCGATCGCGCCGGGCAGCGGCCGCGCACCGTCGAATTCGACGATCGCGTGCCCTTCGTCGAACTGCGGCATCTTCGCGACGAGCGCGCCCTGCGCGTCGAGCACGAACGAGCCGCCGTCGAACACGAGCTCGTCCTGGCCGCCGACGAGGTTCACGTACACCATCGGCAGCCCGGTTTCGCGGATTCGCGCGCGCAGGATGTCGATGCGCAGCGCTTCCTTGTTCATGTGGTACGGCGAGCCGTTCGGAATCAGCAGCACCTGCGCGCCGGCGGCCTTCGCGATCTGCGCGGCCGACGCATGCCATGCGTCCTCGCAGATGATCACGCCGAATTTCACGCCGTTCAGCGCGAACACGAGCGGTTGGGTGTCCGTCGCGAAATAGCGCTTCTCGTCGAACACGTCGGCGTTCGGCAGATCCTGCTTGCGGTAGGTGCCGACGATCTCGCCGCCGACGATCAGCGACACCGCGTTGTAGGTGTCGGTCGGCGGCACGCCGCGCTCGATCGGGCGGTTTGCATTACCATCGACGGCTGGCGCGTGCGCATCGCCGCCCGCGCTGCGCAGCGGATGGCCGACCAGCACCGCGAGCCCGTCGAACGCGCGCAGCGCATCGGCGAGCGCGGCGAGCGCGGCGGCCGCCGCCGTGTAGAACGCGGGCCGCAGCAGCAGGTCTTCCGGCGGATAGCCGGACAGCGCGAGTTCGGGGGCGATCATCAACTGCGCACCATCGTTGTGCGCGGCGCGGGCGGCCGCGACGAGGCGCGCGACGTTGCCGGCGAAATCGCCGACGGTGACGTTGATCTGGGCGAGAGCGAGTCGGGTCTTCATGACGGGATCGGCGCAGCCCGGCGGCGCGCCCTGAACGGCTGACGAAATCGTCCCGGACGCGGGCCACGGCGGCACGCATCCGGCGGCATCCAACAATACGGATTCACGCTTGAAACACGAACGCATCGATTATCGCACGGGCATCCTGTCGTCCCCCGCGGAGGTGCCGGCCGACGAATGGAACGCGCTGCTCGAGCGCGACGCGCAGCCGACGCCGTTCCTGCGCCACGAATTCCTCGACGCGCTGCAGGTCGCGCGCTGCGCGGTCGACGATACCGGCTGGTCGCCGCACTTCGTCACGCTGAGCGATGCGCGCACGGGCCGTCTGGCGGCCGCCGCGCCCGTCTATGCGAAGCAGCATTCGTACGGCGAATACGTGTTCGACTGGGCATGGGCCGACGCGTACCAGCGCAACGGCCTGTCCTATTACCCGAAGCTGCTGTGCGCGGTGCCGTTCACGCCCGTGCAGGGCACGCGCCTGCTCGCGGCCGACGACGCCGCGCGCCGCCAGCTCGCCGCGACGCTGCTCGCGTTCGCCGAGCAGAGCGACGTGTCGTCGCTGCACGTGCTGTTCCCGACCGGCGACGAAGCGCGGCTGCTCGAATCGATGGGGATGATGCTGCGCGAAGGCGTGCAGTTCCACTGGCTCAACGACGGCTACCGCGACTTCGACGACTTCCTCGGCACGCTCGAGCAGAAGAAGCGCAAGAACATTCGCGCGGAACGGCGCAAGGTGCGCGATGCCGGCATCACGTTCCGGCGGCTCACCGGCGACCGGATCACCGATGCCGACTGGCGCTTCTTCTCGCGCTGCTACCGGCAGACCTATCGCGAGCACTATTCGAGCCCATACCTGAATCTCGACTTCTTCCGCGCGATCGGCGCGACGATGCCGGAGAACCTGCTGCTCGTGATCGCGGAAGCCGACGGGCAGCCGATCGCGAGCTCGCTCGCCGTGTACCGGCGCGGCGCGAACGGCGGCGGCACGCTGTACGGCCGCTACTGGGGCGCGCTCGAGCACGTGCCCTGCCTGCATTTCGAAACGGCCTACTACCAGCTGCTCGAATTCTGCATCGAGGCCGGGCTCGACACGTTCGAGGGTGGTGCGCAGGGCGAGCACAAGCTCGCGCGCGGCTTCCTGCCGACCGTCACGCATTCCGCGCACTGGCTCGCGCATCCGGCGTTTTCCGATGCGGTCGCGCACTTTCTCGAACGCGAGACCGAGCATATTCACACGTACGTCGACGAGTTGCGCGAGCACGATCCGTTCCGGCGCGCCGGATAACACCGGCCCGCCGGCGCACCGGCACGCGGCGACGGTCGAACGCCCCGCCGCGTGCCATCCGGTCGTCCGCTTCAGTGAGCGGCGAGCGTCACCGTCCGCGACAACGCCTGCGGGTCGCGCGACGACGCGGCCGCCGACAGCCCGTAGCTGCCTGCACCGATCCGCCATGCGTGCGCATCCGCATCCCAGACCGCGAAGCGCTGCGCGGGCACCGCGATGCTGACCGTGCGCGCCTCGCCCGGCTGCAGCGCGACCTTCGTCCAGCCGACGAGCCGCTTCGGCGGCTCGCCGAGCGAGGCGGGCAGCGCCGCGTAGATCTGCACCGTTTGCGTGCCGGCCCGCGCGCCCGTATTCGTCACCGTCACGCCGACCGTCACGTTGCCCGATGCGTCGGCCCGCGCGGTCATCGCCGACAGCGCATACGTCGTGTAGGACAACCCATGGCCGAACGGGAACAGCGGCTCGATCGCCTTCGCGTCGAACCAGCGATAGCCGTACGCGAGCCCTTCCGCATAGACGGTCTGCGCGTTCGACGGATCGATCGCCGGCTGCGGCAGGTCGGCCTCCTGCCTCGGGAACGTCAGCGGCAGCCGGCCCGACGGATTCGCATCGCCGAACAGCAGGTCGGCGATCGCCTGGCCGCCCTGCACGCCCGGATACCATGCGTCGAGCACGCCGTGCACGTTCGCGAGCCACGGCATCAGCACCGGACTGCCGTTCTCGAGCACGACGATCACGCGCTTCGCCTTCGCCGCCACTGCCGCGATCAGCGCGTTCTGGTCGTATTGCTGGTTGTACGGATCGGCCTTCGCGTCGGGCAGCGACAGGCTCGCGAGGTCGAGCCCTTCCGTCTGCCACTGCGTCGCGAACACGATCGCGACATCGGCCTGCGCGGCCGCGGACGCGGCGGCCGTCGCGTCCGTCCCGTCGACATAGCTGACCGACGCGTTCGGCGCCTTCGCGCGGATCGCCGCGAGCGGCGCGGACTTGTACCAGGTCGCGCAGCCGCCGAACAGCATGTCGGCCGGCTGCCGGCAGGTCGTCACCGCATTGCCGTCGATCGCCGGCACCGCGCCCGAGCCGCCGCCCGACAGCACGCCCGCGTCCGCGTGCCCGCCGATCACGACGACCGACTTGAGCGCACCGGCCGCGAGCGGCAGCACGGGCTGCGCATCGCCCGGCGCGGCCGCGTTCTTCAGCAGCACCGCCGATTGCCGCGCGATCGCGAGCGCGTCGGCGTTGCCGGCGGCTTCGTCGATCGCGCCGCCCGGCTTCGGCGGCGCATCCATCACGCCGATGCGGATCAACGTGCGCAGCTTGCGCTGCACCATGTCGTTCAGCCGTGCGACCGACACGCTGCCGGCCTGCAGCGCCGCGCGCAGCTTCGTATTGAAGTACGAGCCGAGCGGCGCGTTGCCGTCGTCGGCCGCGCCCGGCTGTTCCTCGTCGAGCCCCGCCTGCACGGCCGCGACCGTCGAGTGCGTCGCGCCCCAGTCCGACTGCACGACGCCCTTGAAGCCCCATTCGTTCTTCAGCACCGTCGTCAGCAGGTACGGGTTCTCGCACCCATACACGCCGTTCAGCTGGTTGTACGAGCACATCACGTTGCCCGGCTGGCCGTCCTTCACGCCGATCTCGAACGCGAGCAGTTCGGCCTCGCGCATGGTCCGCTCGTCGACGACCGAATCGATCGTCATCCGGTTGGTTTCCTGGTCGTTGAATGCGAAATGCTTGATCGTCGCGATCACCTTCCGCGCCTGCGTGCCCTGCGTGCGCGCGGCGCTCAGCGTGCCGGCCAGCACCGGATCCTCGCCCATGTATTCGAACGTGCGGCCGTTGCGCGGCTCGCGCGCGAGGTTCACGCCGCCGCCGAGCCCTTCCGCGAAGCCGAGCGCGCGCAATTCGAGCGCGATGCGCGTGCCGTAGGTGCCCGCGAGCGCCGGATCCCACGTCGCCGCGAGCGCGATCGGCGCGGGCAGCGCGGTCACGCGCGCGTTCTTCACGTTCACGCCGCCGGCCGAATCGGCGCTGCTGACGGCCGGAATGCCGAGCCGCGGCACGCCCGGGATGTAGCTCGCGCCGTTCAGCGCGTCGGCCGGAAACGGGCCGCCCAGGTCGAGCGCGGGCATGCCGGTGCCGTGCACGAGCTGCAGTTTCTCGTCGGTCGTCAGTTGCGCGACGAGCGCGGCCGCGCGCTGGTCGGCCGCGGCATCGAGGTCGACCGGCGCGGCCGGCCCCGCATGGATGTCGTCGCCGCCGCACGAGGCGAGCAGCACCGTGAGCGCGCACGCGGACGCAATCGTCGAACACCGGAACAGCGAAGTTTTCATTGATCCTCCTGAGTCGATCTGTTGTACTTGTCGCCACACTCCAGCGTCCGAGTCTATAAATCGACCGGTCACCATGCTTGACCGGCAGGAGCATGCGTTGACCTCTCGCAGCGGGGACAAACCCGAACGGCATGACGACAGGGAGACAGACATGGAGTTGCGACAGAAATCGGTATCCGTCCGGATCTACCGCGCGCTGTGCGAAGACGCGCGCGCGAACGGCATCGATCTCGCACCGCTTTACGAATCGCTCGGCATCGGGCCGGCCGAGCTCGCCGACGACACGCGCCGCATCGCCGGCGACCGCCACGTCGCCGCGATGCGGCTGACGAGCGGCTGGCCGCTGTCGTGGCCTCGCCCGCCGCGGCAGGCCGTATCGTGGCTCGTGCCGTTTCCCGAGCTCGCCGGCGTCACCTGCAACGCGGCCACGCTGCGCGACGCGCTGCGTCGTTACGTGCACTATCGCGAGCTGATCGGCAACGTCGACTGGGTGCTTGCGCGCGAGCACGGCGATGCGATCGCGTTCGAATACGTGAACGAAGGGGATGGCCGGCACGGGAGCAGCGCGTTCGCGAACCTCGCGATCCTCGCCGCGCTGGCGCGCCTGTACGATCCACGGGTGCGCGTCGACGACGCCGAATTTGCCGGCCGCGCGTTCGCGCCCGCGGCAGTGCTGCGCGACACGCTCGGCACGCCGGTGTCGTTCGATGCCGCGCGCAATCGCATCGTGCTGCGCTCCGCGCACTTCGACACGCCGTTCGAGCGCTACAACGCGCCGCTCGCGGAGATCCAGCGTCATGCGGCCGACACCGCGCGCGATCGCGTGCGCATGCGCTCGACCTTCGGCGCGTCCGTCGCGCAATGCGTACGCGACTGGCTGCGCAGCGCCGACGACGTCGACGTGCCAACCGACACGCTGATGCAACACGTGTGCACGCGCTTCGCGATGTCGCGCTGGACGCTGCGCCGGCGGCTGCATCGCGAAGCCGTCGGTTTTCACGCGCTCGTCGCGCAGGCACGGCTCGGCGAGGCCCGCGACCTGCTGCTGCATACGCAATTGCCGGTCGGCGAGATCGGCGTGCGCGTCGGGTTCCGTTCGACGAGCGCCTTCACGCGCTTCTTCACGCGCGAACTCGGCGCGGCGCCCAGCCGCTTTCGCGACGGGCACGGCGATCGGTGGCGTTGACGCACGCCAATTCTGAGACACTGACGGCTTCGCATCCCGCCGCCTTCCCATGTCCTGGTTTCTGTATCTGATCGAGTGCGCCGACGACAGCGTCTACACGGGCATCACGACCGACGTCGCCGCGCGCTTCGACGAGCACGCCTCCGGCAAGGGCGCGCGCTACACGCGCTCGCGCAAGCCGCGCGCGGTGCTCGCGTCGTTCCCGCTGCCCGACCGGTCGATCGCATCGCGTGCCGAGTACTGGGTGAAGCGGCTCACGGCCGTGCAAAAGCGTGAACTGGCGGCCGGGATCCGGACGCTCGAGTCGGTGTTGCCGGCCGGGATGTCGATCGACGGGAACGTCGAGGCGGCCGGGCTGCAGGACGGCACACGCGGAAAGAAGAAGGTGAAGGCGAAGCGCGCCGACATTGCGGCTCAGCCGGCCGAAACTGAAGAGGCCGGCGGGAAAGCCGCGAAGACCGGAACTCCCGGAAAAAAGTCCGGGTCCACGAAAACCGCGAAGCCCGCGAAACCCGCGAAACCCGCGAAACCCGCGAAGCCCGCACGAGCCGCAACGGCGCCAAAGTCGGCAAAGGCCGCGCCTGCCGCCTCGAAGCGTGCCAGGACTGCGGACGACGCGGAAGGAAAACAGGCGGCCTCGCGCGGCGTGCCGGCAAAACGGGACAAGCCGGCCACGAACCCGGCGCCGAAACAGAAAACGCCGGCAACCGGCGGCAAGCCCGCCGCGAACGGACTCGCCGCCCCCGCTTCCGCACCGGCGCGCGGCCGTCCGTCGGCAAGAAAGGCCGCCGCCGAACTCATCGAGGCCGCCCCTGTCCCTGCGCGCCGCGCAACGGGCGCGAAACGCGCGAAGGCCGCGCCGAATGCGGGCACCGTGCCCGCTCCCGCCCGCAAGAAAACCGCCGCCCGCGCCGCACCGCGCACAAAACAAAACCGCGCGGCCTCCTGAGGAGACACGCGCGGTTTGCGTTCCGAACGCACCGGCCGCGAGGCCGGCCAGCCGGCTTACTTCTTGTAGTTCGCGGCGCCGTCGGCGATTTCCTTGTGCGCGGCATCGATGCCGGCCCAGCCTTCGACCTTCACCCACTTGCCCTTCTCGAGCGCCTTGTACTGCTCGAAGAAGTGCTTGATCTGGTCCTTCAGGTACTCGGGCACGTCGTCGATCGACTTCAGGTTCGCCGTCATCGGGCAGACCTTGTCGTGCGGCACCGCGACCAGCTTCGCGTCGACGCCCGACTCGTCGGTCATCTGCAGCATGCCGAGCACGCGCGAACGCACGATCGAGCCGGCCAGCAGCGGGAACGGCGTGATCACCAGCACGTCGACCGGATCGCCGTCGCCCGACAGCGTCTGCGGGATGTAGCCGTAGTTCACCGGGTAGCGCATGCCGGTACCGATGAAGCGGTCGACGACGAGGAGACCCAGCTCCTTGTCCGCCTCGTACTTCACCGGATCGCTTTGCGCGGGGATCTCGATGATCACGTTGAAATCGTGCGGCAGGTCCTTGCCGGCCGGAACATGATTGAAGCTCATAGCGCTCTCTGTTGGTCGATGGGAATTCGGGACAGGGCGCCGCGGCCGATGCACCGCCGCGGGCGTCCCCGCAGGGAATGCGCCATTATAGCCAATCGACCGGTGGCGTCCGGATGACGATCGGCGCGATAATCGTTCCGGATGTCCGGCCACCGAACCATCGAACGACAGGGCCGCGTTGCACGTCGACCGCGAAGCATGGGACCCGAGCAAGCGCTGAAGCGCCAACTCGGGTCGACCGCGAAGCATGGGACCCAAGTAAGCGCTGAAGCGCCAACTCGGGTCGACAGGAGCAGGCATGGAAGAAGCGAAGCACTTCATCGCGGGCGAATGGACGTTGCCCGCGCAACTGGAGACGATTCCGGTCGTCGATCCCTCCGACGGCCAGCCGTTCGCGACGATCGCGCGCGGCACCGCGCCCGACATCGAGCGCGCGGTCGCCGCGGCCCGCGACGCGTTCGCGGGCCCGTGGGGCGCGGCGAGCGCCGCCGAGCGCGGCCGCGTGCTGATGCGGCTGTCGGCGCGCATCGCCGATTGCCTGGAGGAACTCGCGACGATCGAGGCGCGCGACACCGGCAAGCCGCTGAAGCAGGCGCGCGCCGACGCCGCCGCGCTCGCGCGCTACTTCGAGTTCTACGCGGGCGCCGCCGACAAGCTGCACGGCGAGACCCTCCCCTATCAAGCCGGCTACACGGTGCTGACCGTGCGCGAGCCGCACGGCGTCACCGGCCACATCGTGCCGTGGAACTACCCGATGCAGATCTTCGGGCGCAGCGTCGGCGCGGCACTCGCGGCCGGCAATGCGTGCGTCGTGAAGCCTGCCGAGGATGCGTGCCTGTCGGTGCTGCGCGTCGCCGAGCTGGCCGCCGAAGCCGGGCTGCCGGCCGGTGCGCTGAATATCGTCACCGGCTACGGCCATGAAGCAGGCGCCGCGCTCGCGCGCCACCCCGGCATCGACCACATCTCGTTTACGGGCTCGCCCGCGACCGGCAAGCTGGTCACGCAGATGGCCGCCGAGAACCACGTGCCCGTCACGCTCGAGCTCGGCGGCAAGTCGCCGCAGATCGTGTTCGCCGACGCCGATCTCGATGCGGCGCTGCCCGTGCTCGTGTCGGCGATCGTGCAGAACGGCGGGCAGACCTGCTCGGCCGGCAGCCGCGTGCTGATCGAGCGCGCGGTCTACGAGCCGCTCGTCGAACGGCTCGCCACCGCCTTCAACGGGCTGCGGGTCGGCCCGAGCCGCGCGGATCTCGACTGCGGCCCGCTGATCAACGCGAAGCAGCAGCAGCGCGTGTGGGATTTCCTGTCCGACGCGCAGCACGACGGCATTCCGATGGCCGCGCACGGCCAGGTCGTCGCCGACGCGCCGGAAAGCGGCTTCTACCAGGCCCCCGCGCTGCTGCGCGACGTGCCGCCTTCGCACCGGCTCGCGCAGGAGGAAGTGTTCGGCCCGGTGCTCGCCGCGATGCGTTTCGTCGACGAAGACGAAGCGGTCGAACTCGCGAACGGCACGCCGTACGGTCTCGTCGCGGGCATCTGGACCCGCGACGGCGCACGCCAGCTGCGCCTCGCGCGGCGCCTGCGCGCAGGCCAGGTGTTCATCAACAACTACGGCGCGGGCGGCGGCGTCGAGCTACCGTTCGGCGGCGTCGGCCACTCGGGCCATGGCCGCGAGAAAGGCTTCGAGGCGCTGTACGGCTTCACCGCGCTGAAGACGATCGCGATCCGGCACGGCTGAACTGGCTGAACGCGGCCGGCGACGACCGGCCGCGCACCGAAACACCACGCACTCTTCCAACACAGGAGACACACCATGCGGTTGAGCGGCAAGACGGCCATCGTCACGGGCGGCGGCTCGGGCTTCGGCGAAGGCATCGCGAAGACCTATGCGCGCGAAGGCGCGAACGTCGTCGTCAACGACCTGAACGGCGCGGCGGCCGAGCGCGTCGCGAGCGAGATCGCGCTGGCGGGCGGCAAGGCGATCGCGGTCGCGGGCGACGTGTCGCAGGACGCCGACTGGCGCGCGCTGCTGCAGGCCGCGCTCGACGATTTCCATGCGGTGCAGATCGTCGTGAACAACGCCGGCACCACGCACCGCAACAAGCCGGTGCTCGACGTGACGGAAGCCGAGTTCGACCGCGTGTACGCCGTCAACATGAAGAGCCTGTTCTGGAGCGTGCAGACCTTCGTCCCGTACTTCCGCACGCAGGGCGGCGGCGTGTTCGTGAACGTCGCGTCGACGGCCGGCGTGCGGCCGCGCCCGGGCCTCGTCTGGTACAACAGCACGAAGGGCGCGATGATCACCGCGAGCAAGTCGCTCGCGGCCGAGCTCGGCGCCGACCGGATCCGCGTGAACTGCATCAACCCGGTGCTCGGCGAGACGGGCCTGATGACCGAGTTCATGGGCTGCGAGGACACGCCGGAGAATCGCCGCCGGTTCCTGTCGACGATTCCGCTCGGCCGCTTCTCGACGCCGCAGGACATCGCGAACGCGGCCCTGTACCTCGCATCCGACGAAGCCGAGTTCATCACCGGCGTCTGCCTCGAAGTCGACGGCGGACGCTGCATCTAGCCGCACGACCGTGCTTGCGCCGCGCCGGCAGCGCCGGCCGGCACCGCATCCACGCATTGACATTGCTTCGCACGACACCGGATCGGGCGCCAACGCGCCGGCGCCGGCCCATGACAAGACAAAACAAGGATTGGAGACAACATGGCAACATCGACGCAGTCGCTGCCGGGCTCGTCCGGCGCATTCGAGGAAGCAACCTACCGCAAGGTGTCGTGGCGGCTCACGCCGCTCCTGCTGCTGTGCTACGTGGTCGCGTATCTCGACCGCGTGAACGTCGGCTTCGCGAAGCTGCAGATGGCGAGCGACCTGAATCTCAGCGACACCGTCTACGGGCTCGGCGCCGGGATCTTCTTCTTCGGCTACTTCCTGTTCGAAGTCCCGAGCAACATCATCCTGCACAAGGTCGGCGCGCGCGTCTGGATCGCGCGCATCATGGCGACGTGGGGCGTGATCTCGATCCTGACGATGTTCGTCACGACACCCGCGATGTTCTACGTGATGCGCTTCCTGCTCGGCGTCGCCGAAGCCGGCTTCTTTCCCGGCGTGATCCTGTACCTCACGTACTGGTATCCCGCACACCGGCGCGGCCGGATGACGACCTTCTTCATGACCGCCGTCGCGCTGTCCGGCGTGATCGGCGGACCGATCTCGGGCTTCATCCTGAAGGCGTTCAACGGCGTGAGCGGCTGGCATGGCTGGCAATGGCTGTTCCTGCTCGAAGGGATCCCGTCGGTGCTGGCCGGCGTGCTCGTGTTCTTCGCGCTCGACGACCGGATCGCGAAGGCCAAATGGCTCACCGACGAGGAAAAGGCGCTGCTCGCGCGCAACGTCGACGCGGAGGAAGCGACCAAGGAAGACCTGCCGCTCGGCGCGGTGATGTCGAGCCCGCGCGTGTGGCTGATGGCGCTCATCTACTTCTCGTTCGTGATGGGGCTCTACGGCGTCGGCTTCTGGCTGCCGACGATCATCAAGGCGACCGGCGTGACCGACACGTTCATGATCGGCCTGCTGTCCGCGGTTCCGTATGCGGCGGCGGTGGTCGCGATGATCCTGATCGCGCGCAGCGCGGACAAGCGCCGCGAACGACGCTGGCACCTTGCGATTCCGGCCGCGTTCGGCGCGCTCGGACTCGTGCTGTCGGTGATCTGGGCGCACCAGACGGCGCTCGCGATGCTCGGCCTCACGCTCGCGACGATGGGCATCCTGACGACGCTGCCGCTGTTCTGGAGCCTGCCGACCGCGTTCCTCGGCGGCGCGGCGGCCGCGGCCGGCATCGCGATGATCAACTCGATCGGCAACCTCGCGGGCTTCCTGAGCCCGTACCTGATGGGCTGGCTCAAACAGGCGACGGGCGCGAACGACGCGGGCATGTATATGCTCGCCGCGTTCCTCGTGCTCGGCGGGCTGCTCGCGCTGTCGGTGCCGAAGCGGCTGGTCGACAAGTGATGCACGACGCATGAATGCGCCGGCCGCACGGCGGCCGGACCGATCCTCGACGAGCAAAAAAATGCCCCGAAGGCCATCCGGCGTTCGGGGCATTTCCGTGTATGGCGCACGAGCGCCGCCGCGTCAGACCACGGTGATCGCGAGCGCGCTTTCGCGGTAGTGCTTCGCCGCCTTGTCGGTTTCGCCGAGATGCTCGAACAGGCGCGCGAGCGCACGGTGCGCACGCACCTTCAGCGCCTCGTTGTCGGCCTGCTTCAGCGCCGCCTCGAGGAACGACTGAGCCTTGCCCCACAGCTGCTGCTGCTGGCAGAGACGGCCGAGCGCGAACAGCAGGTCGGCATCGTCCGGGTGATCCTTCTTCCACCCTTCGGCCTTCTGGATCAGCGGCAGCGCATCGCCGCCAGCGGTATCCGGATAGCGGCGCAGCAGCCGCGCATCCCAGTTGTGCGCGAGCGCTTCCTCGACGATGCGGCGCGCCTCGGTGCGGCGCTCGAGCAGCACCAGCAGGTCGGCAGCGAGATCGGCGAGGCGCGGCGACTGGCGCTCGAGCGGCGACAGCGACTGCCACACCTCGAGCAGCGCGTCCGGGTCGTGCCGGCGTTCGCGCAGCAGGTTCTCCGCCGCCTGCTGGCGCAGCCGCACGGCCGCGGCCGGATGCAGCGCCTCGCGCTTCTCGAGCGCCTTCGCGAGCTTCAGCACCTCGGCCCAGTTCTTCAGTTGCTGCTGCGCGCGCAGGGCGACCTGCTGCGCATGGATGCGCTTGCCGCCCGCCTGCAGGTCGGCCAGCGCGGCGAGCGCGCCGTCCGCATCGCGTGCATCCGCGCGCATGTCGGCCGCGGCGAGCAGCCGGGCATCCTGCCATTCGGGCGCGTCGACCTTCGACAGCCAGTCGTCGCGACGCGTGTACTCGTGCATCCGGTGCGCGGCGGTCGCCGCGACGAGACTCGCGGCGCCCTGGTTCGCATCGACCGCGAGCGCGTCGCGCGCGGCCTTCTCGGCGCGCGAGAAGCGGCCCGCGTACAGGTTCGCGATCGCATCGCGCAGCGACGCCTGCGCCTTCTCGTTGCGTGAACGCGCGCGATACGCGGCGACCCGCTGCGGCATGCGCCAGATGTTGCGCACGATGCGCAGCAGCGCGTACACGACGATGAACAGCACGACGATGGCGATCACGAACAGGTTCAGCGACACGTCGATCCGGTACGGCGGATAGACGAGCAGCACCTGTCCCGCGTCGAAACGGCCGACGGTGGCGAGTGCCGCGGCGATCGCGAACAGGATCGCGAGCCAGACGATTCCTCGAAGCGTCATCGTTACCCCCGGCTCTTGAACTGCTGAACGGCGTTCAGGCTCGTGTTCAGGTTCGGCACCGCGACCGTCAGCGACGCGCCGTCGACCTGCTTGAGCAGATCCTCGACGGATTGCGTGTCCTTCGATGCCTGGTCGAAATACTTGCCGAGCGACGCCTGCGCGGCGTGCAGGTCGGCCTTCATCGCGCCGTCGTTGCGCGCGAGCAGGGACAGCCGCGCGGTGAGCAGGCGCAGCTTCACGTTCTCGCGCACGAAGTAGCCCTGGTCGGGCGATGCGAGCATCGCGTCGGCATTGTCGATCCTGCGCACCTGCACGAGGCCCTTCAACTGCTGGCCAAGCCCGGCCGAGAAGTCATGCCACCACACCTTCCAGCGCGGCGTATCCGCTGCGACCGGCGATGCGGCGTCGGCCGGCGCGGCCTTCGGCGCCGCGTGCGGGACGATCGCCTCGCCCGACAGCGGCAGCGCGTCGATCTTCGCGATCGCGTCGTCGAGCTTGATCGCGAGGCCCGTGAGGTCGGCCGACGGTGCGGCCTTCAGCTTCTCGATGTCCTGCGCGAGCGCCTTGCGCACCGTGACGGCCTGCGCGCTCTGCGACGTCGCGAGACGCGCATCGGCATTCTGCAGCGCGATCAGCGCAAGCTGCGTGTTGCCGGTCAGCTGCAGCTGCTGGCTCGCGCTCGACAGCATCTGGTCGACTTCCTCGAGCATCCAGGCATCGCGGTTGCGCGACAGGTCCTGGTATTGCTGCTGCAGCGCCTGTTGCGCGCTCTGCGCATCGGCGAGCTTGCCGTCGAGCTGCGCGAGCTGCGTGTCGACCTGGTGCGTGCTCGCGAGCGCCTGCTCGGTCTTCATGCGGGTCTCGGCCGTTTGCGTGTCGAGCGCCTTCTGGCGTGCGACGAACGAATCGTCGAGCCGGTCGACCTTGCGGTTCAGCGCGTAACCGCCGACGCCCGCCGCGCAGCCGAGCACGACGACGACGAACCACAGCGCCGCGCTGCCGCCGCGGCGTGCGGGCGGTTCGGCGCCCATATAGGCAGGACGGGACGGCGGTGCGGATGCAGCGGCCGGCTGGGAAGCGACGCTTTTGGAATCGTTGGTATCTGTCATGCGTTTAGTCACCGGTGCGGCTGTCGCCGGTTGGACGGCCTCGTCGGCCATCGTTCGAAACGCGCGGACGATGCGCTCATCGCCCGCGCCGGTCAGCGTAATCCTATCAAAACCCAATGCGCGCGCGGTCTGCTCGATGCGCGGGTGCGGTGTCACGAGCGGCGCATGCTTCAGCGCCTCGATCTCGGCGTCGTTCAGGTGCGCGCGCGCGAGTTCGTGCAGGTTGCGCACGCCTTCCGAGCTCGTGACGAGCCACGCGTGCGGCGCGCCGGCGAGCAGCGCATGCACGCGCTCCCATGCGACGATGCGCGGCTCGGGCACGACGCGCCGGTACGCGGCGACCAGCGTGACGTCCGCGCCGGCTTCGCGCAGCCGCTCGGCGAGCCATTCGCGCCCGCCGTCGCCGCGCACGATCAGCACGCGCTTGGCCGCGAGCGCCTGCGCGCCGCCGAACGCGGCCTCGATGCTCGCGAACAGGCTTTCCGAATCGTAATGCGGGGCGCCGCCGTCGGCGGGCGCCTGCGGCGCGATCACGCGATGCGCGGGCGCCGCGATCCCGTGGCGCTCGAGCGCCGCGACGCTGCCGGGGCCGACCACGCCGACCGGCAGCGCATTCGGCCAGATCGCGCCGTACTGCGCGAGCGCGCGGTCGATCGCGTTCGGCGACACGAAGATCACGAGCGCATAACGCCCAAGCGCCGCGAACGCGGCGTCGAGCGGCGCCGGATCGTCGAGCGGCGCGATGTCGATCAGCGGGAATTCGAGCACGTCGCAACCGGCCTCGGCCAGCTGGGCCGCAAGCGCGGCCGACTGGCCGTCCGGGCGCGTCAGGACGGCGGTGAACGCGCGCGCGCCGCTCGCCATCAGGCGTCGCCCTTGCCGGCCTGCGAGCCGGCGAGCAGTGCATTGACGATGTCGAGCGCGCCCTGCGCCTCGAGTTCGTCGGACACCGCGCGGCCGAGCGCGAGCGCGTCGGCAACGGTCATGACGGCGCCGCACTCCTCGGCGGTCAGCACGCGCTGGCCGTCGGTCGTCGACACGCGGCCCGTCAGGTACAGCTCGCCCGCTCGCCACACCGCGTGCGCGGCGAGCGGCACCTCGCAGCTGCCGCCGAGCGCGCGCGACACCATCCGCTCGGCCTCGACCGCGAGCGCGGTCCGCGGGTCGTGCAGCGGCGCGAGCCACGCGGCGACGTCCGTGCGGCGCGCGGCGATCTCGATGCCGAGCGCGCCCTGGCCGGCGGCCGGCGGGCTGTCCTCGACGTCGATCAGTGCACGGATGCGCGCGTCGAGACCGAGGCGCTTCAGGCCCGCTGCCGCGAGGATGATCGCCGCGTAGTCGCCGCGATCGAGCTTCGACAGGCGCGTGTCGAGATTGCCGCGCAGCGGCAGCACGTTCAGGTGCGGATAGCGCGCGCGCAGCATCGCCTCGCGGCGCAGGCTCGACGTGCCGACGACGGCGCCGGCGGGCAGCGCGTCGAGCGATGCGTAATCGTTCGACACGAACGCGTCGCGCGGATCCTCGCGCTCCATGATCGCGGCGAGCGCGAAGCCGTCGGGCAGCGCCATCGGCACGTCCTTCAGCGAATGCACGGCCAGGTCGGCGCGGCCGTCGGCGAGCGCATTCTCCAGCTCCTTCACGAACAGGCCCTTGCCGCCGACCTTCGACAGCGTACGATCGAGAATCTGATCGCCACGGGTCGTCATCCCGAGGATTTTCACGTCACAAGCTGGATATAATTTGCGCAGCGCATCACGCACGTGTTCGGCTTGCCACATCGCCAGGCGGCTTTCGCGCGAAGCAATCGTCAGCGTTGCAGGGGCTTGTGCCGATCGCGGCCCGGCCGAAAAGGTCTCGGAATTCATTGCTGGAACATCGAAGGACGGGATTGAAGATCGAACAATGGTAGCACGCACGCCCCAGCCCGCCCGGGCCCGGAGCCTGCGCCCGCCGCGCTTCGGCGCGGGCGGCGACATCGATGCGCGGATGTGCCGCACGTAGCTGGTTGCTTGACCGCAGTTCCCGTAGTTTCCGTAGTCCCCGCAGTCCCTTTTTGACTCGAGCTTTCCCAAGGAAACCCATCGTGAAGTCTTCCGGATCGGCGCGTACGGCGCGCCGCAATGCTGCCTTGCCCTCCCCCGACGCCCAGACGGGCACCGTCGCCACCGCCGCGAACGGCCGTGCGAAAACGGCAACGAAACCGAAAGACCCGATACGTCAGACGAAACGCGCGATCAAGACCGCCGGCCCGGCTGCCCGCGCGGCGAAGCCCGGCACGCGCACGCGCGAGGACAAGGACGGCCCGCTGTTCGAGGACATCCGCTTCCTCGGCCGCCTGCTCGGCGACGTCGTGCGCGAACAGGAAGGCGACACCGTGTTCGACGTCGTCGAAACGATTCGCCAGACCGCGGTGAAGTTTCGCCGCGAGGACGACAGCGAAGCCGCGCAGACGCTCGAGAAGAAGCTGCGCAAGCTGACCCCGGAGCAGACCGTGAGCGTCGTGCGCGCGTTCAGCTATTTCTCGCACCTCGCGAACATCGCGGAAGACCGCCACCACAACCGCCGCCGCCGCATCCACGCGCTGGCCGGCTCCGCACCGCAGCCCGGCACCGTCGCGTACGCGCTCGAACAGCTGAAGACGACCGGCAACGCGTCCAAGCGCCTGCTGCAGCGCTTCTTCGACGATGCGCTGATCGTGCCGGTGCTGACCGCGCACCCGACCGAAGTGCAGCGCAAGAGCATCCTCGACGCGCAGCACGACATCGCGCGCCTGCTCGCCGAACGCGACCAGCCGCTGACGGCGCGCGAACGCTCGTACAACGAATCGATGCTGCGCGCGCGCGTGACCGCGCTGTGGCAGACCCGCATGCTGCGCGACTCGCGCCTGACGGTCGGCGACGAGATCGAGAACGCGCTGTCGTACTACCGCGCGACGTTCCTCGACGAACTGCCGGCGCTGTACGGCGACATCGAGGCCGCGCTTGCCGAACACGGCCTGTCCGCGCGCGTGCCCGCATTCTTCCAGATGGGCAGCTGGATCGGCGGCGATCGCGACGGCAACCCGAACGTGACCGCCCCGACGCTCGACGAAGCGATCAACCGCCAGGCCGCGGTGATCTTCGAACACTATCTGGAACAGGTGCACAAGCTCGGCGCCGAGCTGTCGGTGTCGAACCTGCTGGTCGGTGCGAACGATGCGGTGAAGGCACTCGCCGCCGCATCGCCCGACCAGTCGCCGCACCGCGTCGACGAGCCGTATCGCCGCGCGCTGATCGGCATCTACACGCGGCTCGCCGCGAGCGCGCGCGTGCGTCTGGGCGAAGGCACGGTGCCGGTGCGCAGCGCCGGCCGCGGCGCGCCGCCCGTGCGGGCGATTCCATATGCGGATTCCGAAGCGTTCGTCGCCGACCTGAAGGTGCTGACCGCATCGCTCGAAGCGCACCACGGCGCGTCGCTCGCCGCGCCGCGCCTCACGCCGCTCGTGCGCGCGGCCGAGGTGTTCGGCTTCCACCTCGCGAGCATCGACCTGCGCCAGAGCTCCGACATCCACGAAGCCGTGGTCGCCGAGCTGTTCGCGCGTGCGGGCGTCGAGGCCGACTACGCGGCACTCGCCGAGGAAGACAAGCTGCGCGTGCTGCTCGCCGCACTCGCCGATCCGCGCCCGCTGCGCTCGCCGTACATCGAATACTCGGCGCTCGCGCAAAGCGAGCTGGGTGTGTTCGAGAAGGCGCGCGAAGTGCGTGCGCAGTTCGGCGCGCGTGCGGTGCGCAACTACATCATTTCGCACACCGAGACGGTCAGCGACCTCGTCGAAGTGCTGCTGCTGCAGAAGGAAACCGGGCTGCTCGAAGGCGCGCTCGGCGCCGCCCATGACGGCGCGCGCAACGGCCTGATGGTGATCCCGCTGTTCGAGACGATCCCCGACCTGCGCGACGCCGCGCGCATCATGCGCGAATACTTCGCGCTGCCGGGCGTCGACGCGCTGATCGCGCACCAGGGCGCCGAGCAGGAAGTGATGCTCGGCTACTCGGACAGCAACAAGGACGGCGGCTTCCTGACGTCGAACTGGGAGCTGTATCGCGCCGAACTCGCGCTCGTCGACCTGTTCCGCGACCGCAAGATCACGCTGCGGCTGTTCCACGGCCGCGGCGGCACGGTCGGCCGCGGCGGCGGCCCGACCTACCAGGCGATCCTGTCGCAGCCGCCCGGCACCGTGAACGGCCAGATCCGCCTGACCGAACAGGGCGAGGTGATCGCGAGCAAGTTCGCGAACCCCGAGATCGGCCGGCGCAACCTCGAGACGGTGGTCGCCGCGACGCTCGAGGCATCGCTGCTGCCGCAGTCGAACGCGCCCGCGCAACTGCCCGCGTTCGAAGCCGCGATGCAGACGCTGTCGGACGCCGCGATGGCGTCGTATCGCGCGCTCGTCTATGAAACGCCCGGCTTCACCGACTACTTCTTCTCGTCGACGCCGATCACCGAGATCGCCGAGCTGAACATCGGCAGCCGCCCGGCCTCGCGCAAGCTGCAGGATCCGAAGCAGCGCAAGATCGAGGACCTGCGCGCGATTCCGTGGGGCTTCTCGTGGGGTCAGTGCCGGCTGCTGCTGACGGGCTGGTACGGCTTCGGCAGCGCGGTGAGCGCGTATCTCGACGGCGCGCAGGACGCGGCCGAACGCACGAAGCGCGTGACGCTGCTCAAGAAGATGAACAAGACCTGGCCGTTCTTCGCGAACCTGCTGTCGAACATGGACATGGTGCTCGCGAAGACCGATCTCGCGGTCGCGTCGCGCTACGCGCAGCTGGTCGCCGACCGCAAGCTGCGCAAGCACGTGTTCGAGCGGATCGTCGCGGAATGGGAGCGCACGGCGCAGGCGCTCGCGGAAATCACCGGGCACGAAGGCCGCCTCGCGACCAACCCGCTGCTCGCGCGCTCGATCAAGAACCGCTTCCCGTATCTCGATCCGCTGAACCACCTGCAGGTCGAGCTGATCAAGCGTCACCGCGCGGGGGACACGAACGCGCGGCTGCGCCGCGGGATTCACCTGACCATCAACGGGATCGCGGCCGGCCTGCGCAACACGGGCTGATCCGCGCGCGGCGCGAGCCTGCCCCGCTCCGCGCCGGCATCGCGAAACGAAAGCCGCGATACGCAATTCACGCGTATCGCGGCTTTTTTCATCGAGAGGCGCGAAGGCACCGGCCGACGCGCCGCGTGCTCACTGCGCGTCGATCAGCAACGCATCGTGCTCGAACGATCCATCCGGCTGCACCGCGTAGTAGCCGCGCACCTCGTCGGGCGCATGCGCCCACAGCGCGCGGATGCCCGCGACGCTGTCGGCCGGCGTGCGGATCCGCTCGACCCACGTATCGAAATCGATCGGCAGGCGCCAGCGGCTCTGCACGTGCGCGTCGAAACCGGCACCGCGAAACATCGCGAGCCATTCGTCGGCGCGGTAATCGCGCACGTGCGACGCGTCGCGCAGCACTTCCGCGGCTTGCAGATACGTGTCGAGCAGCGGATGGTCGTTGCCCGCGATGTCGATCATCAGCACGCGGCCGCCCGGCTTCAGCACGCGCCGCACCTCGGCAAGCGCCGCGCGCACGTCGTGCCAGTGGTGCGCACTCATCCGGCTGACCACCCAGTCGAAGGTGCCCGCGTCGAACGGCAGCCGCTCGGCCGGGCCCTGCTGCGTGCGGATGTTCGCGTGCCCGCGCTCGCGCGCGGCGGCGTCGACGGTCGCGAGCATCGGCGCGGCGAGATCGTAGGCGACCACGTCGCGCACGTGCGGCGCGACCGCGAAGCTCGCGTGGCCCGCGCCGCAGCCGAGATCGAGCACCGCGCCATCGGGCGTCGCGCGAACGGCGTCGGCCAGTGCCTGCAGATCGGCGCCCGTCGCGTGGACCGTGCTCGTCAGGTAGGCGGCGGCCGTCGTGCCGAATGCGTCGGCGACCTGGTCGTGGTGTTTCATCGTTGGCTCCTTCCTTGGGTGGGGCGCGCGCTGCCTGCCAGCGCGTGAATCGCTACAATAGGGCCGCGCTTGTACCAGTACAAGTTAAGCAGTTATTCTGGTATTTGTTACACCTACCTGATCGCTGACCCGGTCCTCGCCGCGCATCCCGCGCCCCTTTTTGTCGTTTCAGCCGTTTTCCGCATGAACCAGCCGTCCTCCGCCCCCACCCCGCCGCTCGACGCCACACCCGCCCGCGCGCTCGGCGAATTCATCCGCGCGCACCGCGAACGGCTGTCGCCGCAGGCCGTCGGCCTGCCGCCCGGCCCGCGCCGCCGCACACCGGGGCTGCGCCGCGAGGAAGTCGCGCAGCTGTGCGGCGTCAGCCCGACCTGGTACACGTGGATCGAGCAGGGCCGCCCGGTGTCGGCGTCGGCCGACGCGCTCGCGCGGATCGCCGTCGCACTGCAGTTGTCGAAGGCCGAGCGCGCGTACCTGTTCGAGCTGGCCGCGCAGCGCGATCCGGCCGAGCCCGACGTCGCGGCCGGCGACCTGCCGCCGACGCTCGCGGCGACCGTCGCCGCGATCGCGACGCCGGCTTACGTGCTCGACCGGCAATGGAACGCGCTCGCCTGGAATGCGCCGGCCGCCGCGCTGCTCACGGGCTGGCTCGACGGCGAGCACGACCGCAACCTGCTGCGCTTCACGTTCATGGCGCCGGCCGCGCGCACGCTGATCGTCGACTGGGAAACCCGCGCGCGCCGGCTCGCGGCCGAATTCCGCGCCGACTCGATCCGCCACCTCGCCGACGCGCCGACCCGCGCGCTGATCGACGCGCTGATGGCCGGCAGCGATGCATTCGCGCAGTACTGGGCGTCGCAGGACGTGTTCGAGCGCGAAGGCGGCCTGCGGGAATTCGACCATCCGGCCGACGGCCGCGTCGTGTACCAGCAGATCACGCTGAAGCCCGCACATCGCGAGGACCTGAAGCTGGTCGTGCTCGTGCGCGACTGACGCCGGTTCCCGCCGACAAGGAAACCGGCGCCACGGCCGGCCCGCGCCGGCGAGGGCCGGCGGCCAGCCGCGCGAATGTTAGAATTCAAGGATTCCCTCGGCGGCGCACGCCGCCCAACTCCCCTTCGAAGAATCGCCATGACGTCCCAACTGCACAAAAAGGGCGAGGCCTGGTCGGCCCGCTTCTCGGAACCGATGTCGGAGCTGGTCAAGCGCTACACGTCGTCGGTGTTTTTCGACAAGCGCCTCGCGCTCGTCGACATCGCCGGCTCGCTCGCGCACGCGAGCATGCTCGCGGCGCAGAAGATCATCAGCGCCGACGACCTCGCCGCGATCGAACGCGGGATGACGCAGATCAAGGGCGAGATCGAGCGCGGCGAATTCGAATGGCAGCTGGATCTCGAGGACGTCCACCTGAACATCGAGGCGCGCCTGACCGCGCTGATCGGCGATGCCGGCAAGCGCCTGCACACGGGCCGCTCGCGCAACGACCAGGTCGCGACCGACATCCGTCTGTGGCTGCGCGGCGAGATCGACCGCATCGGCGGCCTGCTGAACGACCTGCGCGGCGCGCTGATCGACCTCGCGGAGCAGAACGCGGACACGATCATGCCGGGCTTCACGCACCTGCAGGTCGCGCAGCCGGTCACGTTCGGCCACCACCTGCTCGCGTATGTCGAGATGTTCACGCGCGACGCCGAGCGCATGCGCGACTGCCGCACCCGTGTGAACCGCCTGCCGCTCGGCGCGGCCGCGCTCGCCGGCACCAGCTACCCGATCGACCGTCACGCGGTGGCGAAGACGCTCGGCTTCGACGGCATCTGCGCGAACTCGCTCGACGCGGTGTCGGATCGCGACTTCGCGATCGAATTCACGGCGGCATCCGCGCTCGTGATGACGCACGTGTCGCGTTTCTCCGAGGAACTCGTGCTGTGGATGAGCCCGCGCGTCGGCTTCATCGACATCGCCGACCGCTTCTGCACCGGCAGCTCGATCATGCCGCAGAAGAAGAACCCGGACGTGCCCGAGCTCGCGCGCGGCAAGACGGGCCGCGTAAACGGCCACCTGATGGCGCTCCTCACGCTGATGAAGGGCCAGCCGCTCGCGTACAACAAGGACAACCAGGAAGACAAGGAACCGCTGTTCGACACGGTCGACACCGTCGCCGACACGCTGCGGATCTTCGCCGAGATGGTCGCGGGCATCACCGTGAAGCCGGACGCGATGCGCGCGGCCGCGCTGCAGGGCTTCTCGACCGCCACCGACCTCGCCGACTACCTCGTGAAGCGCGGGCTGCCGTTCCGCGATGCGCACGAAGCCGTCGCGCACGCGGTGCGGATCTGCGACGACCGCGGGATCGACCTCGCCGACCTGACGCTCGACGAAATGAAGCAGGAACTGCCGAACGTCGCGCACCTGATCGGCGACGACGTGTTCGGCTACCTGACGCTCGAAGGTTCGGTCGCAAGCCGCAACCACCCGGGCGGCACCGCGCCCGATCAAGTGCGTGCGGCCGTCAAGGCCGCCCGCGCCGCGCTCGGCAAGTAAGCCTGTCGTCACGGACGGACGCCTTCGGCGTCCGTTTTTCATTCGGGCGGCCGCTGTGCCGCCCATCGCCTTCCCCGCTTTCCGGATACCGCCGATGACCTTCTCCGCCGCGCTCTTCGACATGGACGGCCTGCTCGTCGATTCCGAGCGGACCATCATGAACACGTGGATCGACGTGTCGAACGCACACGGCGTCGTGCTGACCGAGATCGACTACCTGCAGATCGTCGGCCGCTCGTTCGCCGAAGGCCAGGTCATTCTCGCGCGGCTGATCGGCGACGCCGACACGTTCGACGCCGTGCGCATCCGCGTGCGCGAGCAGCTCGCGGCGCCCGAACCCCATCCGAAATTTCCGCTGAAGTCCGGTGCGCTTGCGCTGCTCGAGGCGCTCGCGCAGGCCGGCATCCCGTGCGCGGTCGCGTCGTCGTCCGCCCGCGACGTGATCCGTGCGCGGCTCGACGCGGTCGGCGTGCTGCCGTTCTTCCGCGCGATCGCGGGCGGCGACGAAGTCGCGCGCGGCAAACCCGACCCGGCCGTCTACCGGCTCGCGGCCGAACGCCTCGGCGTGCCGGCGCACGCGTGCGTCGCGTTCGAGGACAGTGACTTCGGCGCGCAGTCGGCCGCCGGCGCCGGCGCATCGGTCGTCACCGTGCCCGACCTGAAGGCGCCGACGCCCGAGATCGTCGCGCTGAGCCTGCACGTGCTCGGGTCGCTCGACGATGCCGTCGCGCTCGTGCCGTCGTGGTTCGGCCGTCTGGACACGCAGCAACCCGCGTAGCCGCCGCACGCGGCACGCGACACGCCAAAAGCAAACGGGCACCGTCGGTGCCCGTTTCGCGTTGCCGCGCCGGAACGCCGGCGTCGCGGCGATCCTTACTTGTTGCCGGCCGTCTCCGACAGCCGCTTCATCGTCGCGATGCGCGCACCGATCAGATCGACGCGTCCGTCCTCGCCGACGAGCGGCGCCGTCGCATCGCGGAACGCCACCCACGCGCGTTGCGCGCGCACGAGCGTCGCGGCCGAATGCGCGGGCATCTTGCGACGCAGCTTCTGGTAATAGCGGTTCAAGTCGAACAGCGCGTGCTCGCACGCGGCATCCTGCTCGCACGGCCGCACACGGCGGATCGCCGGATCGCGCGACGCGTTCGCCGGCTTGCCGGCGGCCGTCACGGCAGCGCCCGGCGCCACGCCCGCACCGCCCTGCGCATCGCTCGCGGCTGCCACCGGCACGGCGGCAGGCGGCGGCGCATAACGGTCGGCCGCCGCGCGCAGCGCGAGCGCGCGATCGCGCACCGGCTGCAGCTGCATGTCGGCGCTCGCCATCGTATACGCGGTGCCGCGCGTCGTGTCGTACACGGCCTTCAGCAACTGCACTTCATCCTTGCGCCACGTGACCCAGTGGCGCTGGCTGTCCTGCCAGCCGCGCTTCGCGTCGGCCGGCGCATCGTCCGACAGGCGCTGATACGCGCCGTCCATCACGGCCTGCCACTGCTGCTGCGCCTCCCCCATGCACTGGATCTGGCCGGCCGTCGACGACCGGTCGCGCCGCGCGAGACACTGCCGCATCGCGACGTCGATCGGGTCGGCCGCGGCCACTTCCGCATGCGCGGCATTCAGCCCCGCCGGCCCGGCCGACCACGCCGCCCAGGCGACGAGCGCGGCCAGCGCCGCGCGCATCGTCCGGATTCGTCCGTGGGTCGCCATCAGTCGCGCACGCAGTCGACGAAGTACTCGACGCGGCCGTTCACCTCTTCCGCGACGAGGCCGTGGATGTCGGTGTGGAAGCCCGGGAAGCGCTCGTTGAAGTCGCGCGCGAACCGTAGGTAGTTCACGATCGTCTTGTTGAAGCGCTCGCCCGGGATCAGCAGCGGAATGCCCGGCGGGTACGGCGTCAGCAGGATGCTCGTCACGCGGCCTTCGAGCTCGTCGAGCGGCACGCGGTCGATCTTGCGGTGCGCGAGCTTCGCGAACGCGTCCGACGGCTTCATCGCCGGCTCCATGTCCGACAGGTACATCTCCGTCGTCAGGCGCGCGATGTCGTTCGCACGGTACACGTCGTGGATCTGCGTGCACAGGTCGCGCAGGCCGACGCGCTCGTAGCGTGGATGCTGCGCGACGAACTCCGGCAGCACGCGCCACAGCGGCTGGTTGTTGTCGTAGTCGTCCTTGAACTGCTGCAGCTCGGTCACCATCGAGTTCCAGCGGCCCTTCGTGATGCCGATCGTGAACATGATGAAGAACGAGTACAGGCCGGTCTTCTCGACGATGATCCCGTGCTCGGCCAGGTACTTCGTGACGATCGCGGCCGGAATGCCCGTCTCGCCGAACTCGCCGTCGACGTCGAGCCCCGGCGTGATGATCGTCGCCTTGATCGGGTCGAGCATGTTGAAGCCTTCCGCCAGCGGGCCGAAGCCGTGCCAGTGGTCGTTCGGCTTCAGCATCCAGTCCTCGCGCGAACCGATGCCTTCTTCCGACAAGTCGTCCGGGCCCCACACGCTGAAGAACCAGTCGTCGCCGTACTCGGCGTCGACCTTGCGCATCGCGCGGCGGAAGTCGATCGCCTCGGCGATCGACTCCTCGACGAGCGCGGTGCCGCCCGGCGGCTCCATCATCGCGGCCGCGACGTCGCACGACGCGATGATCGCGTACTGCGGGCTCGTCGACGTGTGCATCAGGTACGCCTCGTTGAAGCGGTGCTTGTCGAACGTGCGGTTCTCGGAATCCTGCACGACGATCTGCGAGGCCTGCGAAATGCCCGCGAGCAGCTTGTGCGTCGAGTGCGTCGCGAACACGAGCGCGCCCGTGCGCGGGCGGCCGTCGCCGATCGCGTGCATGTCGCGGTAGAAGTCGTGGAACGTCGCGTGCGGCAGCCATGCTTCGTCGAAGTGCAGCGTGTCGAGCAGGTCGCCGAGCAGGTCCTTGATCATCTCGACGTTGTAGACGACGCCGTCGTACGTGCTCTGCGTGATCGTCAGGATGCGCGGCTTCATCTCCGGGTTCTGGCGCATCGCCTCGCGCGCGAACGGATTCGCCTCGATCTTCTTGCGGATGTTCTCCGGCTTGAATTCGTCGCGCGGGATCGGCCCGATGATGCCGAAGTGGTTGCGCGTCGGCGTGAGGAACACCGGGATCGCGCCCGTCATCGTGATCGCGTGCAGGATCGACTTGTGGCAGTTGCGGTCGACCAGCACGATGTCGCCCGGTGCGACCGTCGCGTGCCAGACGATCTTGTTCGACGTCGACGTGCCGTTGGTCACGAAGAACAGGTGGTCCGCGCTGAAGATGCGCGCGGCATTGCGCTCGGACGCCGCGACCGGGCCCGTGTGGTCGAGCAGCTGGCCGAGTTCGTCGACCGCGTTGCAGACGTCCGCGCGCAGCATGTTCTCGCCGAAGAACTGGTGGAACATCTGGCCGAGCGGGTTCTTCAGGAACGCGACGCCGCCCGAGTGGCCCGGGCAGTGCCACGAGTACGAGCCTTCGTCCGCGTACTTCACCAGCTCCTTGAAGAACGGCGGCGCGAGCGAGTCGAGATAGACCTTCGCCTCGCGGATGATGTGGCGCGCGACGAACTCCGGCGTGTCCTCGAACATGTGGATGAAGCCGTGCAGTTCGCGCAGGATGTCGTTCGGCAGATGGCGCGACGTGCGCGTCTCGCCGTACAGGAAGATCGGGATGTCCGCGTTGCGGCGGCGCACTTCGGTGACGAACGCGCGCAGCTCGATGATCGCGGTCGCCAGCTCGGGCAGCTCGCCGTCCGGGCCCGTCTCGCCGAGCATGAGTTCGTCGTCGTCGATCGACAGGATGAAGCACGACGCGCGGCTCGATTGCTGCGCGAACGACGTCAGATCGCCGTAGCTCGTGAGGCCGAGGACTTCGACGCCCTCCTTCTCGATCGCTTCGGCCAACGCCCGGATGCCGGAGCCCGAGATGTTCTCGGAGCGGAAATCTTCGTCGATGATGACGACGGGGAAACGAAACTTCATGGGCGATTCTCCAAAAAGAACGACCGCGGCGCGTCACGCGCAGCGGTCACCCGGAAACCGGTGAGACGTTATGCAACCAGATCAGGTTTTCGGCAGCGTGACACCGCGCTGACCCTGATACTTGCCGCCGCGATCGGCGTACGACACATCGCACACTTCGTCGCTTTCGAAGAACAGCACCTGCGCGACACCTTCGTTCGCGTAGATCTTCGCGGGCAGCGGCGTGGTATTCGAGAATTCCAGCGTGACGTAGCCTTCCCACTCGGGTTCGAACGGCGTCACGTTGACGATGATCCCGCAGCGCGCGTACGTCGACTTGCCGAGGCAGACCGTCAGCACGGTGCGCGGGATGCGGAAATATTCGACGGTGCGTGCCAGCGCGAACGAGTTCGGCGGGATGATGCACACGTCGCCCTTGAAATCGACAAACGAACCCTCGTCGAAGTTCTTCGGATCGACGATCGTCGAGTTGATGTTCGTGAAGATCTTGAATTCGTCCGCGCAGCGGATGTCGTAGCCGTAGCTCGACGTGCCGTAGCTGACGATCCGGCGGCCGTCCTCGGACGCGCGAACCTGATCGGGCACGAACGGCTCGATCATCTTGTGCTCTTCGGCCATGCGCCGAATCCACTTGTCGGACTTGATGCTCATGCCAGCCTCCGCCGGGCCGTCCCAAGGGCGTAGCAGGGAATTCGCAGAGCATCGCTCTGCGCCTGCGCAGCCGGCCGGCTTTGCAAAGCCGGCCGTGGGCGGCTGGCCGTCCCGTCGGGGGACAGCGAACGAAGTGAGCGTTGGGGTCGTTTCATATCGGGGCGCCTGGAAACGCTGCGTGACAGTCGGTGAGGGCCGCTCGCGCGAGGCGGCAACCCGGAAAGGCGCACATTTTACGCGATCATCGGCCTACGCACGCGGCGGCCGTCAACGGATCACGCCGCAGGCGAGCGCGGGCCCCGCGCCATGCTGCGGAAACGCGGGATCACTCGGGTCGCGATGCACCAGCGCCGAACGGTTCAGCGCGGAGCGCACGCCGTCGAGGGCCAGATCGGGCGCGACGATGAATCCGGCCGCGACGCCGTTCGCATCCGCATGGATGTTGCCGAGATCGCCGGCGACGCGCGCGCCCGCGCGCAGCCGGTCGGCGGCCGGCGCGAACACCTGGCCGGCGCTCGAGCCGTCACCCGCGTTGCAGTCGCCGCGCTCGTGCACCTGCAGCGCGTGATCGCTGTTCGGCGGCAAGCCGACCAGGTTGTACGTGACCTGGACGCCGTCGGGACGTTCGACGAACGTCACCGCGCCGCGTGCCTGCGAGCCGACGGTCGGCTGCAGTTGCGCGTCGGCGCGCTTTTCGTGCGACGAGGAAAAGGAGGTACAGCCGGCCAGCAGGCCCAGCGCGGCGGCGGCCAGCAGCGCGCGCCGCGCGCGGCCGGCGCGCACGCCGTGATGTCGTTGGTTCATTCGATCCTCATGCCGGCTGGCGGCCGTTTGACACGGCGGCCATGCCGGGCGGGTAAAGGGACCCGGGAAAAGTCGCCATGATACCGCGCCTCGCGACGCCGTAAACAGCGTGAGGCCCCGCCCCGCAAGGGTTTTACGTATTTTGAACAACGATCGACGGGAACTTCGACGTCATGTCGCGCGCGCGCTCGGCGATCGCCAGCGCGACCCCGCGCGCGATGTCGCGGTAACGCCGCGCCAGTGCGCCCTCCGGATCGGCCGCGACCGTCGGCGTGCCGCCGTCGGCGCGCTCGCGGATCGCGATGTCGAGCGGCAGGCTGCCGAGCACGTTCACGCCGTAGTCCTGCGCCATCCGCTCGGCACCGCCCGCGCCGAAGATGTGCTCCTCGTGGCCGCAGTTCGAGCAGATGTGAATGCTCATGTTCTCGACGATGCCGAGGATCGGAATCCCGACCTTCTCGAACATCTTCAGGCCCTTCTTCGCGTCGAGCAGCGCGATGTCCTGCGGCGTCGTCACGATCACGGCGCCGGTCACCGGCACGCGCTGCGCGAGCGTGAGCTGGATGTCGCCCGTGCCCGGCGGCATGTCGACGATCAGGTAGTCGAGCTCGCGCCAGTTGGTCTGCCGCAGCAACTGCTCGAGCGCCGACGTCGCCATCGGACCGCGCCACACCATCGGGTTGTCTTCCTCGATCAGGAAGCCGATCGAGTTCGCCTGCAGCCCGTGGCCGACCAGCGGGTTCATCGACTGGTTGTCCGGCGACTCGGGGCGCTGGCCGTGAATGCCGAGCATGGTCGGCAGCGACGGGCCGTAGATGTCGGCGTCGAGAATGCCGACCGACGCGCCTTCCGCGGCGAGCGCGAGCGCGAGGTTGACGGCCGTCGTGCTCTTGCCGACGCCGCCCTTGCCCGACGCGACCGCGACAATGTTCTTCACGTTCGGCAGCAGCTTCACGCCGCGCTGCACCGTGTGCGCGACGATCTCCTGCGACACGGTGACACGTGCATCGCGCACGCCCGGCACGGCCTTCAGCGCATCGGCGATGCGCGCGCGCACGTCGTCGTGCTGGCTGCGCGCGGGATAGCCGAGCACCACGTCGACCACCACGGCGTCGCCGTCGATCGCGACGTTGCGCACGCCCTTGTTCGCCGCGTACGGACGGCCGGTGTTGGGGTCGACGACAGCCGCCAGCGCGGCGTCGACTTGTGCCCGGTCAATGCTCATCGAAACTCCGTGAAAACGTTTTTCTCTCGCGCAAACGTCAAAAAATATCAAATTACGCAGCGAAAATCGGGAAAAGTGAAAGAATCTGTTGCACGCCATTGCGCGAACGCGCGCGGCGGCGCAATCTTCGCGTGCGGCATGCTATGGGGCCAAATGGGCCACCATCCGCCTATATTGTAGAGGCTGACGCGTCACCCTGTCCGGAACAGCCACGCTGGCGAACGGGGCATGCGGCCGCCTCGGCGGCTGCCGCGAGCACGGGCCTGCCCTCCTTTTTCGGGCGCCCGTGCAGGGAGCCGTAACTGTTGTTTGTCGTCGTTGTCGACTCGTTCAACCAAGAGAGGAATCCAAGATGAACATGAAAATCGCGACCCGCTTGTCCGTCTTCGCATTGGCCGGCGCCTTGCTGGCAGGCTGCGCCACGCAGCAAGGCAGCAACACGGCCGTCGGCACCGGCGCGGGTGCGGCGCTGGGCGCGGGTATCGGCGCACTGGCCGGTGGCGGCAAGGGCGCGGCGATCGGCGCGGGCGTCGGCGCCCTGGTGGGCGGCGTGACGGGCTACAACTGGCAAGCGATCAAGAACAAGCTCGCGCCGTCGGCAGCGAAGACGGGTACGCAAGTGACCGAGCAGCCGGACGGCTCGCTGAAGCTGAACGTGCCGAGCTCGGTCACGTTCGCGACGAACCAGTACACGATCACGCCGGCCTTCACGCCGCTGCTGAACGACCTGGCGACGACGCTGAACCAGAACCCGCAAGTGACGGCCTCGGTCGTCGGCTACACGGACAGCACCGGCTCGGCGCAGCTGAACCAGACGCTGTCGCAGAACCGTGCGCAGAGCGTCGTGAACGCGCTCGCGCAGCGCGGCGTCGCCGGCGGCCGCCTGTCGGCACAGGGCATGGGCCCGTCGAACCCGATCGCGGACAACGCGACCGAAGCCGGCCGCGCACAGAACCGCCGCGTCGAGATCTACCTGCGCGCGGCGCAACAGTAAGCATCGCATCGACAGGGAACGGGGGCGCGCGCCGGGCGCACGGCCCCGCCGCACAAGGCTTGCGGCGGGACCGGTAACAAATCGAAAAATTTTTCGAACTTCTGCCGCGGGCCGTGGTCTCTCTTTACGGTACGCGGCTGGCGCTGCCGGCGCGTCACCATTCTCCTCTTGTCGTTGTTGCTCCGGGGCCGTATCCGCCCCGGTTTTTTTTGCCCGCGAAAATTGTGCTGCATTGCAGCATGACGTCGCCTGGCATGCCGCCCCGACGGCCCCGCCCGTTCCGGCGCCCGATCCATGGCGCCCGCCCCGACTGGCCGGCCCGCGCCCCTGCTAGAATCGCAGTTTCCGTCGTTTCCGCCGTTCTTCTACAGACCCTATGTCCGCATCCGACCTCACTTCCGTGCAGGCCGCGGCGCCGCAAGGCAGCCGCCAGATCCTCGTTACGTCCGCACTGCCCTATGCCAACGGCCAGATCCACATCGGCCACCTGGTCGAGTACATCCAGACCGACATCTGGGTGCGGACGCTGCGAATGCACGGCCACGAGGTCTACTACATCGGCGCCGACGACACGCACGGCACGCCGGTCATGCTGCGCGCGGAGAAGGAAGGCCTCACGCCGAAGCAGCTGATCGACCGCGTGTGGACCGAGCACAAGCGCGACTTCGACAGCTTCGGCGTGTCGTTCGACAATTTCTACTCGACCGACTCGGACGAGAACCGCGTGCTGAGCGAGAACATCTACCTCGCGCTGAAGGAAAACGACCTGATCGCCGAGCGCGAGATCGAGCAGGCGTACGACCCGGTCAAGGAAATGTTCCTGCCGGACCGCTTCATCAAGGGCGAGTGCCCGAAGTGCCACGCGAAGGACCAGTACGGCGACAACTGCGAAGTGTGCGGCTCGACCTACCTGCCGACCGAATTGCTGAACCCGTATTCGGTGGTGTCGGGCGCGACGCCGGTGCGCAAGACGTCCAAGCACTACTTCTTCCGCCTGTCCGACCCGCGCTGCGAGTCGTTCCTGCGCAAATGGGTCAGCGGCCTCGCACAGCCCGAAGCCACCAACAAGATGCGCGAATGGCTCGGCGACGCCGGTGAAGCCAGGCTCGCCGACTGGGACATCTCGCGCGACGCGCCGTACTTCGGCTTCGAGATCCCGGGCGCGCCCGGCAAGTACTTCTACGTGTGGCTCGACGCGCCGGTCGGCTACTACGCAAGCTTCAAGAACCTGTGCGACCGCAAGGGCATCGACTTCGACGCGTGGATCCGCGCGGGCTCGACCGCCGAGCAGTACCACTTCATCGGCAAGGACATCCTGTACTTCCACACGCTGTTCTGGCCGGCGATGCTCGAGTTCTCGGGCCATCGCACGCCGACCAACGTGTTCGCGCACGGCTTCCTGACGGTCGACGGCGCGAAGATGTCGAAGTCGCGCGGCACGTTCATCACCGCGCAAAGCTACATCGACACGGGCCTGAACCCCGAATGGCTGCGTTACTACTTCGCCGCGAAGCTGAACGCGACGATGGAAGACATCGACCTGAACCTCGACGACTTCCAGGCGCGCGTGAACAGCGACCTCGTCGGCAAGTACGTGAACATCGCGAGCCGCGCGGCCGGCTTCCTGATCAAGCGTTTCGACGGCCGCGTGCAGGACAGCGCGATGAACCATCCGCTCGTCACGAAGCTGCGCGATGCGATCCCCGCGATCGCCGCGCACTACGAAGCGCGCGAATACAGCCGCGCGCTGCGCCAGACGATGGAACTCGCTGACGAAGTGAACGCGTACGTCGACGGCGCGAAGCCGTGGGAACTCGCGAAGGATCCTGCCAACGCGGTCGCGCTGCACGAAACCTGCAGCGTGAGCCTCGAGGCGTTCCGCCTGCTGTCGCTCGCGCTGAAGCCGGTGATGCCGCGCGTAGCCGAAGCCGTCGAGGCCTTCTTCGGGATCGCGCCGCTCGCGTGGGCCGATGCCGCGAAGCCGCTGTCGTCGGCGCAGCCGATCAAGGCGTACCAGCACCTGATGACGCGTGTCGATCCGAAGCAGGTCGACGCGCTGCTCGCCGCGAACCGCGATTCGCTGCAGGCCGACGCCGCCGGCGCCGCAGCCGCCGGGGCGACCGCGGCCAATGCCGCAAAGGACGCGAAGAACGCCAAGGCGAACGCAAAGGTCGCTGCCGCGAACGGCGCCGACGACGGCCCGATCTCGATCGACGATTTCGCGAAGATCGACCTGCGCATCGCGAAGATCGTCGCGTGCCAGGCCGTCGAAGGTTCGGACAAGCTGCTGCAGCTCACGCTCGACATCGGCGAGGAAAAGACCCGCAACGTGTTCTCGGGCATCAAGTCGGCCTATCAGCCCGAGCAGCTGGTCGGCAAGCTGACGGTGATGGTCGCGAACCTCGCGCCGCGCAAGATGAAGTTCGGGCTGTCCGAAGGGATGGTGCTCGCCGCGTCGGCTGCCGACGAGAAGGCCGAGCCGGGCCTCTACATCCTCGAGCCGCACAGCGGCGCGAAGCCCGGCATGCGCGTGAAGTAAGCGGCACACACCGCCGCCCGCGCAGGAAGGCCCCGCACGATGCGTGCGGGGCTTTTTTACGTTCGTGCCATGGGACGCGCGACCGGACAGGCGGGCCGCGGCAACGATCCCGATGCGCGCGCGGTACGCGCCGCCATCACCGCTGCCCGAACCACCGATCGAAGCGCCGCGTGTAGTTCAGGTCGACGCCCTGGAACGTGCCGCCATACGCGGACACCGACCAGAAGCGCGTCAGGTTGATCGTCGCCTTGAACGCGTTGCTCGCCGATTGCAGCCCTTGCTCGTAGCCGAGCACGAAACGCTCGTTGATCGCCTTCGAGATCTGCACGACCTGCGGATCGGTCAGGCCGACGTCGCTGCGGCCGATCGAAAATTCGTCGAGACCGATGCTCTGCGCGACGCGCTTGCCGGTCGCGCTGCCGAGCAGCGCGAGCGCGGCGGTCATCGCGTTCTGCTGGCCGACGTTGTTGCCCTGGTCGGTGCCGTGCCCGAACAGCAGCCACGACAGCTTCTCGTTGTCGGTGACGTTCGGCTCGGACACGAGCTTGACCGTCGGCGACTGGATCGTGCCGACGACCTGCACGCCGGCCTCGACCTCCTGGTTGCGCCGCATCGCGAGGATATTGATGCCCGGATTCGACACCGGGCCGTTGAACGTGAAGAAGCCGTTCTCGACCGCGAGCTTGCGGCCGAACGACGTATACGTCGATCCCTCCGTCACGCGCACGTTGCCGACCGCGCGCAGCGGCACGCCCGGCGCGCTCATCACGGTGATCGTGCCGCGCAGGCCGAGATCCGCGCCGTGGCCCTTGAAGCGGAAGTTGTTGCCGAGGCCGATGTCGATGTTCGCGCGCGGCGCGAGCGACGGCGCCGGCTTGTCGGTCGCCTTCTGCGGCTTCGCGACGGTCGTGCCGGTCGGCGTCTCGCCGCGCACCGTCCCGTCCGGCCGCACCACGACGACATCGTCGGACAAGTGCGGCGCCGCGTCCTCCGGCAGGTCGAACAGCGCGCGGTCGACGACGAACTTGCCGTCGATCGACAGCGCGCCGCGCGGCCCGTCGTTCGCGACGGTCGCCTTGCCCGACAGCGACAGCTTGCGGTCCGGCGCCGCGAACAGCTCGAGCTTGTCCGCGACGATGCTCGCGGTCAGGTCCGGCGCCTCGCCGTCGAGGCGCACGCGGCCAAGCGCGCGCAGCGTGCCGTCGCCGCCGTGGAACTCGACCTGCTGGAATTCGACGAGGTTCTCCGCGAGCTTCACGCGCACGATGCCGTCCTTCAGCTGCACGCCCTGGTCGACGAGCGTCGCGGACAGCTCGTCGCCCGTCAGCATCCCCGACACGTTCGGCTTCACCGGCGTGCCCGCGACCGTCAGCTTCAGCGCCGCGCGCCCGCCGAGCAGGTAGCTCGGACCGAACAGGTTGCCGGTCGCCTTCAGCGACGGGATGTCCGCGTCGATACGGCCCGACAGCGGGCCGTCGTCCACGATGCCGAACACGCCGTCGCGCAGTGCAAACGGCACGGTGACGTTCGCGTCGAGCGTGCCGATCCGGTTCGCCTTCGCGAGCGCCACCACGTTGAGCCGGTTGCCCGGCGCGAAGCTCGCGCGCGCGGACAGGTCGGTCAGCCCGAGCGACGCGATGCCGCGCCCGGACTCGATCGTCACGTCGCCGCCGCGCCGTTTCACCTGCACGTAGCCGGTCGCGTTCGCGCCAAGCGAGAAGTCCCAGTCGGCATCGAGCACGACGTCGGTGCGAATCGGCGGCCGCTGGCCGGTCAGCTCCTGGCGGATCTCGAGGAAACGCGCGACCGATGCGTCGCGCACGGAGCCCGCCGAGCGCATCTGGCCGTGATCGAACACGAACGACTTCAGGTCGATCGCCGCGCCTTCGAGCGTGAGCCGCGTCGCGCCGAGCGTCACGCGGCCGGCACCGGCCGACACCGTGAGCGGCGAGCGCAGCGCCACCGCCGGCGTGCCGCGGTTCGCGAGACGCGTGATCGTGCCGTCCCAGCGCATCCCGTCGCGGTTTTCGACCACGCCGCCGTTCGCCGCGAGCGTCAGGTCGACCACGCGGCCGCCGGCCGTCCCGATCGCCGACGCGTCGAGCGTGTGCTTCGCGCGCGTGCCGTCGAGATTCGCGCGCAGCGATTTCAACTGCAGCGAGCCGAGCGCGACGTCGGTCGCATCGACCGTGAACACGAGCGCGCCATGCGCGCCGTCGCGAATGTCGGCGCGGCCCTGCGCGGCGCCGATCCGGTTCGAGCCGACCACGACGTGCTGCGCCTTGTAGGTGGCCGTCACGTTCGGATGCGCGAAGCTGCCGGTCAGGTCGCCCTGCGCCTGCACGAGGCCCTGCATGCCGAAACCGAGCCGATCGAGCTCCGGCGCGTCGATCACGAAGCGCAGCCGGTCGCCAGGCGCGCCGAAACTGCCGCGCAGGTCGACGTGGTTGCCCGCGATCGACAGGGTCGCGTTGCTCGGCAGGATCCGCGAGCCGGCGAGCTGCACGACGCCGGCGCCGGTCAGCGGCACGCCGTCGTACAGGCTGTCGCCGAGCTTGAAGGTCGCCTTCGTCGACACCTGCGGCGCGAACGCGCCGGAGGCCGTCAGCGTGCCCGACACGCGCGTCTCGCCGCGCCTGGCCGGCGCCTTGGCCGCTGCCTTCGCCGCCTTGGCAGCCGGCTTGCCGCTGCCCGCGCTCGGCGCGTTCAGCGCGGCGAGCAGCAACGGATCGAACGCGGTCAGCGTCGCCTTCGCGTCGTAGCTCGAATGCGCGTCGTGACGGAACACGCCGGTCAGGTCGATGCGGCCCTTGCCCGCCGTCACGCGCGCATCGGTCAGCACCGTCTGCTGCGCCGTCAGCGCGACCTTCGCGCGGGCGCCGAGCGCGAGCTTCGGATCGTTCAGGTTGAAGTCGACGGTCGTCACGTCGCCGGCGAGCGTCACGCCGAGGGGGCCGCCGAGGCGCATCGGCCGCAGCTCGGCGACGAATGCATTGAGGTCGAGATTCGCGACCTTCAGGTCGAAGCGGCCCTTGCCGCCCGTCAGCGTGCCGCTGCCGGTCACGCTGCCGTCGCGGATCAGTTTCAGCGCGAGGCCGTCGATCCGCTGCGCGTGCGCGTCGAGATTGACGGTCGCATGCGCGTCGACGACCGGCAGCAGGTGCTCGCCGAGCGTGCCGGGCTTCGCGTTGACGATCGACACCGGGCCCGTCACCGCGAATCCCTGCGCCGGTGCGGCGCCGGCCGGCGCGCTCACGGGGGCCAGCTCCGCGCGCACCGCGAGATCGGCGGCCGGCGCGCCCGGCGAAATCGCCTGCGGGTTCACGTGATCGAACGCGAGCGACGCGCGCGTGAGCGGCACCGCGCCGAACGGCGCGGCCTCGACGTGCGCGCGCCCGTTCAGCTTCATCCCGCTCGCGGCGACGTCGGCGACGAGCGCTTCGAGCGAACCCGATACGTTCGCGCTCGCGTTGACCGGTTCGTCGGCGAGCTTGCCCACGTAGGTCGCATTGCCCGTCAGCGCGAACGGCTTCACGCCGTCGAGCTTCGCGCGCGCGGTCAGCGCGCCGTACGGCGTGTCGACGCCGTCGAGCGCGAGTTCATGGTGACGTCCGTCGCTGCGGCCGTTCAGCGCGAGATGGTCGAGCTGCGTCGTCGAGCCGCCTTCGTGGATCGCCAGGTGATCGACGCGCAGGTCGTCGATCCGCAACTGCAGCGGCAGGCTCAGGTCCTGCGGCGTCGTGGCCGGCGTCGACGGCCCCGGCGCGATCCGCACGTCGATCGTGCCCGCGCGCAGGTACGCGACCGACAGCCGCCACGGAGCACGGGTCAGCGCCCAGCGGCCGTCGAGCCGGTCGATCCGCACCTCGGTGCCGGCGCCGCCGGGGCTCGTCCACGCGAAGCCGCGCAGCCGCACGCCGGTCGCGAGCGCGCCGCCCTCCAGCGTGCCCGTCAGCCGGCCGCCCAGCACGCGCACGGCCGCCTGCCACGCGAGCCGCGTGCCGCGCTCGGTCGTCGCGGCGGCCAGCACGAGCCCGGCCGCCAGCACGACGAGCAGCACGACCGTCGCGAGCGTCCACGCGACGACCCGGCCCGCCCGAGCGCGGCGCGGCGCGCGCGGCGGCGCGTCGGGCGCGCGCTCGGGCGAGTCCGGATCGTGAGGCGGCGGCGTGTCGTTCGGGTCCTTCGTCATGCGATTCGTCGTGGATCGTGCAATAAGGTCAGAAAGCGATGCCGAGCGTCAGGTACGGGCGCACGCTGTGGTTGCGCAGCCCGTACGCGACGTCGACGTTGATCGGGCCGACGGGGCTGCGCCAGCGCGCGCCGATGCCCACGCCCGGATAGAACACCTTCTCGCCCCACGCATCGGTCGCGGTGCCGATGTCGAAGAAGGTTGCGGCGCCCCAGTCGCGGTTGAACCAGTGCTGGTATTCGGCGGTGCCCGTCATCAGGTATTTGGTCGGCAGCACGGAGCCGCCGACGCTGTTGCCGATGCTCTGGTAACCGTAGCCGCGCACGGAGTTCGAGCCGCCCGCGCGGAACAGCAGCGATGCCGGCACGCCGGTCGAGCTGCCGCTCGTGAACACGCCGCCGAGCTCCGCGCGGAACACGAACAGGTCGCGCTTGCCGACCGGCACGTACTGCTGGCCGCGCGCGTAGCCGCGGATGAAGGTCTGGTCGGTCAGCACGCCCTTGATGGCGAAGCCGGCCTCCGCATGGATCAGGTTGCCCGAACGCGGGAACAGCGGATCGTCGACATTGCGGCGCGTCCATGCCCACTGCGGCACGAGCGCGCGGCTCGTGGTCGGGCCGGCGCTGTTCTGGTCGAGCCGGTCCTGGTAGAACATCAGCGAGTACGCGTAGTCGATGAACTGGCCCGTGCGCGTGCGCTGCACGCCGACCCGCGCGCTGTAGATGCGCGTGTCCGACACGTTGGTGTTCGTGTACGACGCGAGCACGCTGTTGGTCCACCCTTTCTGGCCGGGCGGCATCGACAACTGGACCTGGCCGTACTGCTGGATCTGGTCGAGCCGGCCCGACACGGTGAGCGGCCACGCTGCGCCGAAGGTGTCGAGGTACGTGTACGAGCCCTGCACGTGCGGGCCCGTATCGGTCGCGTAGCCGACACCGCCGCGAATGTTGTTGTACGGGAACTCGCTGACCTTCACGTGCACGGGCGTGCGCTCGGGCTTGGCCGTATCGTCGCCGACGTCGATCGCGACGCTCGCGTAGTACGGCGTGTTCTGCAGTTGCCGCTGCAGCTCGGTGATCCGCCGCGCGTCGTAGATCTCGCCTTCGGACAGCGGATTGACGTTCGTGACGATCTTCTCCGGATAGCGGCGCACGCCGTCGACGTCGACCTTGCCGATCGTAAACGTCGGGCCGCTGTCGAACGCGACGGCCAGCGTCGCGCGCTGCGTGCGCGGATCGATGCGCGCCTCCGACGACACGATCTTCGCGCCCAGGTAGCGGCGCGACTGCAATTGCTTGAGCGCCGCCCCCTTCGCGCCGTCCCAGTCGGACTGCGTGAACGGGTCGCCCGGCTTCAGCGAGAACGCGAAGCGGGTCGCGGCCTCCTGCTTCGGATCCTCGGTGTCGACCGGGCCCTTGAACGTCAGGTCGACCGTCGACACGACGGTCTGCGGCCCCGGATCGACGGCGACGCGCACGTCGCGCTTGCCGTCGCGCGTGCGCACGTCGGTGCGCACGACCGGCGAGAAATAGCCGGCCGTCGCGGTCAGGTCGCGCACCTGCTGCGGCGTGGCGGTCACGAGGAAGTCGAACTGGTCGTCGCTGATGTCGTCGCGCTTCGCGAAGCGCGCGATGTCGAGATGGGCCTTGAGGAGCTTGCGGATCGAGCTCGGCGCGTCGATGGAGACGTCGTACTTCGCGTAGGCCGGCAACACGACGCACGCGGCGAGACAGCCCGCGAGGGCGGTCCGGGCCGCGGCACCGGCGCCGCGTCGTGCGCGATCACCGGGGTCACGGGCCGCGCGCGGATTGGCCTCATGCGCCGGATGTGCTTGCTGGTTCGCCTGACCCGCCAAATATGACCTCGCCCTCGGTTGTCTTGGTTCCGTGGAAAACCCTGTATTTGACCACAGGGCGCCGGCCGCGAAGCTTAATGTTTGTAAACCGCGCGCGGGCGGACATGACCGCGGCGCACCGCCTGCCGGCACCCGCTCTGGCGCCGGATGTGCCCCGGCCAGCGGATTCGACGCGTGATTGCCGCCGGCTGTTCCCCGCGATGCGGTAAAATCCCGCCATCGAGAATCCGGCGCACCGTGCGCCGCCCGAAACGGAAAGCCAAGCCATGCCGTATCAGTCCGACGTCACGCAATTCCTGAACCAGCTCAAGCAACAGAAGCCGACGCTCGAGGAAGAGCAGCGCAAGGGCCGCTCCCTGCTGTGGGACAAGCAGCCGATCGACCTCGACGAGCGCACCGAGCAGCAGGAATCGCGCGTGAAGCAAACGTCCTACGTCTACTACCAGAATTTCTGACGACGTGAGCGCCGCCGACGAGGCCAGCGCCGCCCGGCAGGACGACGCGATCGCCGCGCCCGCGGGCGCCGATTCGACGCCCGACACGGTAGACGGTGTCGCGGCGTTCGCACGCCTGTACGGCGAGCCGCTCTTCAAGCTGCCGCAGGACCTCTACATCCCGCCCGATGCGCTCGAGGTGTTCCTCGAGACGTTCGAAGGCCCGCTCGACCTGCTGCTGTACCTGATCCGCAAGCAGAACTTCAACGTGCTCGACATCCCGATGGCGCAGGTCACCGCGCAATATCTCGGTTATGTCGACCAGATCCGCACGTCGAACCTCGAGCTGGCCGCCGAATACCTGCTGATGGCCGCGATGCTGATCGAGATCAAGTCGCGGATGCTGCTGCCGGTCAAGAAGGCCGATACCGGCGAGGAAGCCGAGGATCCGCGCGCGGAACTCGTGCGCCGCCTGCTCGAATACGAGCAGATGAAACTCGCCGCGCAACGCCTCGACCAGCTGCCGCAGCTCGGCCGCGACTTCCTGCGCGCCGAGGTCTACATCGAGCAGAGCATCACGCCGCGCTTCCCCGACGTGAACTCGGACGACCTGCGCGCCGCGTGGGCCGACGTGCTCAAGCGCGCGAAGCTCGTCCAGCACCACAAGATCTCCCGCGAGGAGCTGTCGGTGCGCGAACACATGAGCCTGATCCTGCGCCGGCTGCAAAACGCGCGCTTCATGGAATTCGCCGACCTGTTCGACACGTCGCGCGGCGTGCCGGTCGTCGTCGTGAACTTCATCGCGATGCTCGAACTCGCCCGCGAATCGCTCGTCGAGATCACGCAGGCCGAACCGTTCGCGCCGATCTACGTACGCCTCGCTTACCTGCCCGCATAACGCGCGCCGCCGCGCCCGCGTCCCTCCCGCACACCGCGACACACCGCATTCCGCCGCCGGGCGCGCCCGCGCGGCTCGCCAGCGGCACGCCGGATTAAAAAGTGAACGATCGTTCTTTTTTCGATGCGTCCGGCGGCCAAATCCTCTACAATCCGCCGACGCCCGATGCGCCGCCCGCGCGCCGGCGTTCTCCGCTTCGACCCCGACGCCGCTGCTGCGGCGCCAACGCGCGCATGCGCGAGGAACCCGCTACCCGATCATGAAAGTCATCAGCTCGATCCAGGAACTGCGCGACCAACTGCGCGGACAGAACCGCACGGCGTTCGTGCCGACGATGGGCAACCTGCACGAAGGTCACCTGTCGCTGATGCGCCTCGCGCGCCAGCACGGCGACCCGGTCGTGGCGAGCATCTTCGTCAACCGGCTGCAATTCGGCCCGAACGAGGATTTCGACAAATATCCGCGCACGCTGCAGGACGATATCGAGAAGCTGCAGAAGGAAAACGTCTACGTGCTGTTCGCGCCGACCGAGCGCGACATGTATCCGGAGCCGCAGGAGTACCGCGTGCTGCCGCCCGACGACCTCGGCGGAATTCTCGAGGGCGAATTCCGCCCCGGCTTCTTCGCCGGCGTGTGCACGGTCGTCGCGAAGCTGATGTCCTGCGTGCAGCCGCGCGTCGCGGTGTTCGGCAAGAAGGATTACCAGCAGCTGATGATCGTGCGCCGGATGTGCCAGCAGCTCGCGCTGCCGGTCGAGATCATCGCGGCCGAGACCGTGCGCGACGAGGACGGCCTCGCGCTGTCGTCGCGCAACCGCTACCTGACGACCGACGAGCGCAAGGAAGCGCCCGAACTCGCGAAAACGCTGCAGCGCGTGCGCGACAGCGTGCTCGGCGGCGAACGCGACCTCGGCAAGCTCGAGCAGCACGCGTGCACGCACCTGGCCGAGCGCGGTTGGACGCCCGACTACATCTCGATCCGCCGCCGCGCGAACCTGATCGCGCCGAGCGCCGCCGAACTCGAAGCCGGCGAGCCGCTCGTCGTGCTCGCGGCCGCGAAGCTCGGCGCGACGCGCCTGATCGACAACCTGGAAATCTGACGGGCTGCCCGCCCTCGCCTCACACGCATCACGGAGATACCATGCAGCGTCATATGCTCAAATCGAAGATCCACCGCGCGGCCGTCACGCACTGCGAGCTGCATTACGAAGGCTCGTGCGCGATCGACGAAGACCTGCTCGAAGCGGCGAATCTCGTCGAAAACGAACGGATCGACATCTGGAACATCAACAACGGCGAGCGCTTCTCGACGTACGCGATCAAGGGCGAGCGCGGCAGCGGGATGATCTCGCTGAACGGCTCGGCCGCGCGCCGCGCGCAACTCGGCGACCTCGTGATCATCGCGGCATTCGCGATGGTCGACGAAGCCGAGCTGCAGGCCGGCTGGAAGCCTAAGCTCGTGTTCATCGACGAAGGCAACAAGATCAAGGGCCACCGCGATCACGTGCCGACGCAGAACTGGACCTGACGCGGCCGCCCGCCGGCGTGTCTCGACACGCCGGGTCGCTGTCGCGGCGCCCCGCGCGTCGTGACGGCCGGCATCGCGCAGCCGTATAAAAACAAAGGGCCTGATCCGGCGCGATGCCGGACCAGGCCCTTTGTTATTCACCCTGCCTTGCACGACCGTGCCCGGCTTGGCCCGGTTCGGCCAACGCGGGTCAGGACGCCTTGGCGACCTTCTCCGCTTTCGGCGCGCGACGCTCGGCCCATTCGACGATCGGTCGCCACTGTTCGAGATCCTTGTCGACGCGGCTCTTCGCGACGTCCCACAGCGTCAGGCCGTGCGCGGCGATCTGCACGTAGTTCTGCGTGTCGCGCACGTAGCCGAGCACCGGCAGCCCGAGCCCTTCGACGAAACGATGCAGCTGGTCGGACGAGCGCGTGCGCGCATCGACCCGCATCCCGACGATCCCGACCTCGACGTTGCCCTTGCGCACGGCTTTCTCGCCGGCGAGACGTTCCAGAAACTGCTGGGTCGCGAGGATATCGAACATCGACGGCTGCAGCGGCACGATCACCTTGTCGGCGAGCTGCAGCGCGACGTTGAGCCGGTTGCCGTGCAGGCCGGCCGGCGTGTCGATCACCGCATATTCGAGACCGCGCGGCGGCTTCGTCGGCGCGTCCGGATCGAGATCCCACGCCTCGATCGCCGGCAGCCCGGCCGGCCGCAGGTCGAGCCACGCATGCGCGGACTGCTGCCGGTCGAGATCGGCGAGCGCGACCCATGCGCCCTGCGCCGCGAAGTAGCCGGCAAGATTGGTGGACAGCGTGCTCTTCCCCACGCCGCCCTTCGGATTCGCCACCACGATGACCGTCATGAATTCCCCCGGAAAGGCCGCGCGGCGCGTGCCGCGTGGCAGGCGCCGCTCGATTGCGGATACAGGGAGCGATGATATCGGCAAACGGGGTGTCACCGGAACGGGTTGCGCCGATGCCCGCCCCCGTTCATGCGGTTCGCGTCGCGGCGCGCGGTGCGCCGATTGCGAATGCGCCGCCGCCCAGCAGCGCCTGCACGGCCAGCGTGACGGCCCAGAACGCCGGATATTCCCAGCCGCCGTGCGGCGACGCGAAGCCCCAGCCGTTCGGCAGATGCGCGGACACTGCGCCGAGCATGAACGGCAGCAGCACGAGCGCGGCGATGCGCACGCGGAAGCCCGTGAGCAGCGCGAGGCCGCCGGCCAGTTCGACGAAGGCCGTCAGGTACGCGAGCCAGCCGGGCAGGCCGATCGACGCGAAGAACTGGGCGGTGCCGGGCAGCGTGAAGACGAACACCTTCTGCGCGACGTGCGCGAGGTACAGCACGCCGAGTGCGACGCGCAGCAGCGTCGCGCCGAGATCGTTCAGGCGATGGGGGTTCATGGCGAATTCCTTCGTGAGTGGATGAGAATGGACCGCACTCTATTCGAATCGATTCGGCCAATAAACACGCGAACAGGCTTTAACTGATTCCCAACAAGAACGAATCGGGTCGTAAAAAAGGGGCATGACCGATCATGCCCCGATACCCGTACCCGATACGAACCTCAGCCGCCGCTCTTGCCTTGTGCGGCGTCGCCCGAGCCGGCCGGGCCGCCGCCCGGTGCGTACGAGTCGCACGCGTGCGCGGCCGCCGACGCGCCCAGCAGCACCGCGAGCAGCACGCTCAACCACCATCGAGCCTTCATCGTCGCGCTCCTTCGGGCGGACCTCCGCCCACCTGAGTTGTACGCGATCCGCCGCAAAATGCCAGACCGGCCGCGCCGCGCGTCAGCGGAACTCGGCGTAGAGCGCGCGCAGGTCGAGATGCGCGGCGAACGAATCGGCCAGCCGCTCCAGCGACGCCTCGCGCAGCGCCGGATAGTCGATGCGTTCCGCGCCGTCGAGCCCCGCCCACGCGAGCAGGGCCGCGCAGGCGTCGGGCGCGTCGAACAGCCCGTGCACGTAGGTCGCGAGGATCTGCCCGTCGGCCGACACCGCGCCGTCCGTGCCCGCGCCGCCCGGTGCGTCGCCCGCCGCCAGTTCCAGCGCGGGCGCCACGAGCGCGGGCCCGCGCGTGTCGCCCATGTGGATCTCGTAGCCGTGCACGGCGGCCGCGCCGGGCAGTGCGAGATGCCCGGTCACGTTCCTCAGCGTCTTGTCCGGCTGCAGCGTCGTGTCGAAGTCGAGCAGCCCGAGCCCCGGCACGCTGCCGGGCGCGCCCTCGAGGCCGAACGGATCGTCCAGCGTGCGGCCGAGCATCTGCATCCCGCCGCAGATGCCGATCACCTTGCCGCCATAGCGCAGGTGCCGGCGGATCACCGCATCCCAGCCCGCGTCGCGCAGCCACGCGAGATCGCGCTGCACGCTCTTCGAGCCGGGCAGGATCAGCAGGTCGGCGTCCGGCACCGGGCCGCTCTTCCAGTACGTGAATTCGACCTGCGGATGCGCGCGCAGCGGATCGAAATCGGTGTGGTTGCTGATGCGCGGCAGCGCGGGCACCACCACGCGCAGCACGCCGCCGCTGCCGCGCGCGGCGGCGCTGCGCGCCTGCGACGGCAGCATGTCCTCGGCGTCGAGCAGCAGCCCGTGCAGGTACGGCAGCACGCCGAATACCGGCTTGCCCGTCTGCGCGCGCAGCCAGTCGAGGCCCGGCTCGAGCAGCTTGAGGTCGCCGCGAAAGCGGTTGATGACGAAGCCGCGCACGCGCGCGCGCTCGCTGTCCGACAGGCACGCGAGCGTGCCGACCAGGTGCGCGAACACGCCGCCTCGGTCGATGTCGGCCACGAGCACGACCGGGCAGTCCACGCGTTCGGCGAAGCCCATGTTCGCGATGTCGCCTTCGCGCAGGTTGATCTCGGCCGGGCTGCCCGCGCCTTCGACGAGCACCGTGTCGTAGCCGGCGCGCAGCCGCGCGTACGATTCGAGCACCGCGTCGAACGCGACCGGCTTGTAGTCGTGGTACGCACGCGCATCGAGGTTCATGCGCGCCTTGCCGTGAATGATCACCTGTGCGCCGCGATCGCTCGTCGGCTTCAGCAGCACCGGGTTGAAATCGGTATGGGGCGCCACGCCCGCGGCAAGCGCCTGCAGCGCCTGCGCGCGGCCGATCTCGCCGCCGTCGGCCGTCACCGCGCTGTTCAGCGCCATGTTCTGCGGCTTGAACGGCGCGACACGCGCGCCCGCGCGGCGCGCGAGGCGGCACAGGCCCGCGACGAGCGTGCTCTTGCCGGCGTCGGACGTGGTGCCCTGGATCATCAGCGTGCCGCGCGGCTGCGGTTCGGGTGCGTTCATCGTATGCAAGGTCGTGGCGAGGCAAAGGCCGCATTATCGCCCGCGTGCGGCCGCCCGCGCCGTTACAATCACGCGATGATTCCGCACGACCTCACCTTCGTCCTCGGCGGCGCGCGCTCGGGCAAGAGCGCGCACGCCGAGCGGCTCGCCGCCGACAGCGGCCGCCCCGTCACCTATATCGCGACCGCGACGGCGACCGCCGCCGATGCCGAATTCGAACGGCGCATCGCGCATCACCGCGCGCGCCGGCCGGCCGACTGGGGCTTCGCCGACGCGAGCGTCGACCTCGCCGGCACGCTCGCGCGGCTCGACGATCCGCGCGCGTGCCTGCTCGTCGACTGCCTGACGCTGTGGCTCACGAACCTGCTGTGCCCGTTCGAGGGCGAACCGCTCGACGATGCGCAGTACGCGGCGCAGGTCGAGCGGCTCGAGCACGCGTTGCGCGGCGCGCGCGCGCAGGTGATCGTCGTCAGCAACGAAATCGGGCTCGGCGTCGTGCCGCTCGGGTCGGTCACGCGCCGCTACGTCGACGAGCTCGGACGCCTGAACCAGCGCATCGCCGCGCTCGCGACGCGCGTGACGCTGCTGGTGGCCGGGCTGCCGCTCGAGCTCAAGGCCGGGGCGCCGTCATGCTGATGCTGTCGCTGCCGGTCGTCGCGATGCTCGCGGTCGCGGCCGCGCTCGTCGATCGCATCGTCGGCGAACCGGCCGGCTGGCATCCGCTCGTCGCGTTCGGCCGGCTCGCCGCACGTATCGAAGGCGCACTGAACACGGGACGGCGCGGCCGCGCGGTCGGCGTCGCCGCGTGGGTCGCCGCGGTGGTGCCGCCGGTGGCCGTCGCCGCGTGGCTCGCGGCCGTGCTGCCCTGGCCGCTCGCGGCCGCGCTGCACGTCGCGCTGCTGTGGTTCGCACTCGGCGCGAAGAGCCTTGCCGACCACGTCGCGCCGATCGCCGCCGCGCTGCTGCGGCACGACCTCGACGCCGCACGCACGCTGACCGCGCGGATCGTATCGCGCGACACGAGCGAAGCCGACGAAGGCGCGCTGTCGCGCGCGGCCGTCGAATCGGCGCTCGAGAACGGCAACGATGCGATCTTCGGCGCGCTCTTCTGGTTCGTCGTCGCCGGCGGCCCCGGCGCGCTGCTGTTCCGGCTCGCGAACACGCTCGACGCGATGTGGGGCTACCGCACGCCGCGCTTCCTGACCTTCGGCTGGGCCGCCGCACGCCTCGACGACGCGCTCAACTGGATTCCCGCGCGCCTCACCGCCACGAGCTACGCGCTGCTCGGCGACACGGCCGCCGCATGGCGCTGCTGGCGCACGCAGGCGCGCCACTGGGACAGCCCGAACGCGGGCCCCGTGATGGCCGCGGGCGCCGGCAGCCTGAACGTGCAGCTCGGCGGCCCGGCCGTCTATCACGGCGAAATCGAAGACCGTCCCGCGCTCGGCACCGGCGCACCCGCGACGGCCGTGCACGTCGTCGCCGCGCTGTCGCTCGTCACGCGCACGCTCGCGCTGTGGCTCGCGCTGCTCGTCGCGAGCGGCGCACTCATCCTCGCTACCCATCATGTCTGACGCACGCATCCCGCACGGCGGCAACCTGCACGAAGCCGCGCGCCGCCACGGCATTCCGCACGACGCCTGGCTCGACCTGTCGACCGGCATCAACCCGGTCGGCTATCCGGTGCCGCCGGTCCCTGCCGATGCATGGCGCCGGCTGCCCGACGACGGCGACGCGCTCGCCGCGTGCGCGGCCGGCTACTATCACGCGCCCGATGCCGCGCACGTGCTGCCGGTCGCCGGCAGCCAGGCCGCGATCCGCGCGTTGCCCGCGCTGCTGCCGACCGGCGACGCCGGCGTCGCGGCGCTCGCGTATGGCGAATACGCGCCTGCCTTCGCGCGCCACGGCCATCGCGTCGTGCCGCTCGACATCGACGCTGACGTGCTGCCGGCAACGCTGCGCCACGTCATCGCCGGGAATCCGAATAATCCGACCGCCGAATGCGTGCCGGCCGAACGGCTGCTCGACTGGCACGCGCAGTTGTCGGCACGCGGCGGCACGCTGATCGTCGACGAGGCCTTCGCGGATACGGGCGCCACGCCATCGCTCGCGCAGTACACCGATCGTCCGGGTCTCGTCGTGCTGCGCTCGGTCGGCAAGTTCTTCGGGCTCGCCGGCATTCGCGCGGGCTTCGTGCTCGCGCATCCCGACCTGATTGCCGCACTGCGCGACACGCTCGGCGCATGGACCGTCAGCGGCCCCGCGCGTCATGCGGTCGCCGCCGCGTTCGCCGATCGCGCATGGCAGGCTGCCGCGCGCGATCGGCTCGCGGCCGACGGCGCACGACTCGCCACGCTCTTGCGCACGCACGGCTTCGCGGTGCACGCGACACCGCTCTTCAGCTGGACCGACGACCCGCGCGCCGCCGCATTGCATGCGGCGCTCGCCGCGCGCGGAATCTGGACGCGGCACTTCGCTCGACCGTCGAGCGTACGGGTCGGCCTGCCGGGCAGCGAAGCCGAATGGCAGCGCGTTGCCGACGCGCTCGCGCAGTGCGTCCCGACGCTGCAACGGGCATCGGCATGAACGTCCGCCTGTTCCGCCGGCTGCCGTTGCTCGCGACGCTGGTCGCGCTCGCGCACGCGCCTTTCGCTCACGCCGAGGTCACGACCCGCGACGATGCGGGCAATACCGTCACGCTGCCCGCGCCCGCGCAACGCGTGATCAGTCTCGCACCGCATGCGACCGAGCTGGTCTACGCGGCCGGCGGCGGCGCGAAGCTGGTCGGCACCGTCACGTACAGCGACTACCCGCCCGCCGCGCAGGCCGTGCCGCGCGTCGGCGACAACAAGGCGCTCGACCTCGAGCGGATCGCCGCGCTGAAGCCGGACCTGATCGTCGTCTGGCGGCACGGCAATGCCGAACGGCAGACCGATGCGCTGCGGGCACTGCACATCCCGCTGTTCTTCAGTGAACCCAAGCATCTCGACGACGTGGCGACGTCGCTGCGCCGGCTCGGCACGCTGCTCGGCACGGAACCGGTCGCCGACGCGGCCGCGGCATCGTTCGCGCGCGACATCGCGGCGCTGCGCGCGCGTTACGCGACGCGCCCGCCCGTCGCGATGTTCTTCCAGGTATGGGACCGGCCGCTGACGACGCTCAACGGCGCGCATCTGTTCAACGACGTCATCGCTCTATGCGGCGGACGCAACGTGTTCGCCGCGCTGAAGCCGCTTGCGCCGACCGTCACCGACGAGGCCGTGCTCGCGGCCAATCCGGAAGCGATCGTGACAACGAGCGCCGGCGCGACGCGCTCGGACGCGCCGCTGCCGAGCCTCGCGCGCTGGCGTGCATGGCCCGCGCTGACGGCGGTGGCGCGCAACAACCTGTTCGCGATCGACGGCGACCTGCTGACCCGTCCGTCGCCGCGGATCGCGCAAGGCGCGGCCGCGCTGTGCGAGGACCTCGACGCGGCGCGGGCGCGACGGCCGGCACGCTGATTCCGGGCTTCGGCGCCCTTCCGCGCTTCGGGCGCGAACGCGATCGCCTACGCGTCCCAGTGGACGACTTCCCACGAGCGCGCGGCATCATCCATACGCAGCCACACGACGCCGCCCGTCGGCACCGGTCGCGACAGCAGCGTATCGAGCGGCACGCGCAACGCGTGCGACGCGAGCGCGCGAATCACGCCTGCATGCGTGAGTGTCCATTGCGGCGCGTCGGTCCGCGCGACCGCGTCCGCAATCCGTGCGACACGCGCGGCGAACCGTGCGACGCTTTCGCCGCCGTGCGCGCACGCATGCATCAGGTCGGCCGCCCACGCATCGAGCGCGGCGCGGTCGATATCGTCCCAGCGCTGCAGTTCCCACGCCCCGAAGTCCATTTCCTGCCAGCCCGCATCGCGCCGCAGCGGCACGCCGAACGCCTGCGCGAGCCGTTCGGCGACCGACGCGCAGCGCGTCAGCGGGCTCGTCCAGACCTGCGCCGGCAACGGCGCCCCGAGCGCCGCCAGATGCTCGCGCACGGCCCGCGCGCCCGCATCGGCCGATGCGGCGAGCGGCACGTCGCTGCGTCCGTAGCAAACGCCCGGCTCGATATCGACGGCCGGATGGCGAATCAGGACGAGATCCATCCGAGCACCGAGAAGTAGATCGCCAGTTCGCCCAGTTGCTGCGCGAAGCCGAGACAGTCGCCGGTATAACCGCCGATCCGCTTCACGAAATAGCGGGCGACCGAGGCACGCACGAGCACGAGCGCGACGAAGGCCGCGGCGCCCGCGCGCCAGTCCGGCCAGAACAGCCACGGCAGCCCGAATGCGGCCGCGACCCAGGCCGAGCGCGCGCCCATGCGCTGCGCGACCGGCTTCGCCTTGCCCTCCGGCCGGACGTAGTCGAGCGACATCAGCAGGCTCACGGCCGCCGCGCGGCTTGCCGCGTGCGCGGCGATCATCGTCCACGCGGCGCGCAGCGGCGGCATGGCCGCGAGCGCCTGCCATTTCAGGCCGAGCGCGATCACGAGCGCGACCGCGCCGAACGTGCCGATTCGCGAGTCGTGCATGATGCGCAGCACGTCGTCGCGCGTATAGCCGCCGCCGAACGCATCGCAACTGTCGGCCAGGCCATCCTCGTGAAACGCGCCGGTGGCGAGCAGCGTCGCGGCCATCGACAGCCCGACCGCGATCGACGCGGGCAGCAGCCGCAGCGCCGCGAGATAGACGAGCGCGCCCCACGCGCCAACACATGCGCCGACCAGCGGAAAGTAACGCGCGGCCTGGTCGAGATCGCCGGCCGCGTAGCCGATCGCACGCGGCACCGGCACGCGGGTGAAATAGCCGAGCGCGACGAAGAAGTAGCGCAGTTCGGCGCGTACGCCGCGAGCACGCTCAGGCGTCACGATCGTCGACGCCCGCGGATTCGAAGCTCGCCATCTCGGTGAGGAACGCGGCCGCCGCCCGCACCAGCGGCAGCGCGAGCGCGGCGCCCGTGCCTTCGCCGAGCCGCAGGTCCAGCGCGAGCAGCGGCTTCGCGCCGAAATGCTCGAGCATGCGCCGGTGGCCGGCCTCGTGCGACGTATGCGAGAACACGCAGTAGTCGCGCACGCCGGGCGCGATGCGCTCGGCGACGAGCAGCGCGGCCGTCGCGATGAAGCCGTCGACGAGGATCGTCATTCGCTCGCTCGCGGCCGCGAGATACGCGCCCGTCATCATCGCGATCTCGAAGCCGCCGAACGTCGCGAGCACGTCGAGCGGCGCGATCGCATGCGAATGCCGGACGAGCGCGCGGCCGAGCACCGCGCGCTTGTGCGCGAGCCCCTGGTCGTCGAGGCCCGTGCCGCGCCCGACGCACGCGTCGATCGGCACGTCGAGCAGACGGCTCATCAGGCACGCGGCCGACGACGTGTTCGCGATCCCCATTTCGCCGAAGCCGATCACGTTCGTGCCGAGCGATGCATGAAGGCGCACGCGCGCCGCGCCGGCGGCGAGCGCCGTCCTCGCCTCGTCGTGCGTCATCGCGGGTTCGACCGCGAAGTTGCGCGTGCCGCGCGCGACCGGCAGCGACACGAGCCGGTCGGACACCGGCAGCGGCGACGCGACGCCCGCATCGACGATCTCGAGCACGCTCTGCGCGACGCCCGAGAACGCATTGATCGCCGCGCCGCCGGCCAGGAAGTTCGCGACCATCTGCGCGGTGACCGCCTGCGGATACGGGCTCACGCCCTCGGCCGCGATCCCGTGGTCGCCGGCGAACACGATCGTCACGGGACGCTGCACGTGCGGCCGCTCGGTGCGCTGGATCAGGCCGATCTGCAACGCGATCGCCTCGAGCTGGCCGAGACTGCCGGGCGGCTTGGTCTTGTGATCGATCACATGCTGCAGGCGCTTGCGCAGCGTGTCGTCGAGCGGCGCGATCGCGGGCGGGAAGTCGGTCGGTTTCGTCATCGGAAGATTGCCTCGCTGGCGCGGCCGGTGCCGCGCATCGAAAGAAGAAGGTTCATCGTCGCTCGGGCCACGCGGGCAGCAGCGCGTCGCGGCCGTTCTCGCGGATCAGCACGAGCGGGTAGCCGAACGCGTCGCTCGCGCGCGCCGGCGTCAGCACGTCGTGCACGGGGCCCGCCCACGCATGGCCGCGGCCATCGAGCAACAGCGCGTGCGTCGCGAAACGCCGCGCGAGATTCAGGTCGTGGCACGAGAACAGCACCGTGCGCGGGCCCGCGTCGAGCCATGCGCCCAGCGCGGTCAGGCCGTCGACCTGGTGATGCAGGTCGAGATGGGCGAGCGGCTCGTCGAGCAGCATCAGCGGCGCGTCCTGGCACAGCGTCGCGGCCAGCGCGACGCGCTGCCGCTCGCCGCCCGACAGCGACAGCACGTCGCGCGACGCGAGCGCGGCCAGCCCGAACGTCGCGAGCGCGTCACGCGCGGCCGCGCGGTCGCCGTCGCGCTCCCAGCCCCAGCCGCCGAGATACGGAAAGCGGTTGAGCAGAACCGTGTCGAATACCGTCGCGCTGAACGCGTCGTGCAATTGTTGCGGCATCAGCGCGCGGCGCCGTGCGAGCTGTTCGGGCGGCCATGCGGCGAGCGGCCGGCCGTCGATCTCGACCTGGCCGCCGGCCGGCCGCTGCAAACCCGCGAGCGTCGCGAGCAGCGTCGTCTTGCCTGCGCCGTTCGGTCCCGCGACGCACCAGATCTCGCCAGGCCGGAACGCCTGCGTGAAGCCGTCGAGCAGCGTCCGTTCGCCGGCCTTCAGTGTCAGGTCGAGCGCCGCGCAGGTCATGTCGCCGGCGGCATGCGGTGCGGCGTGGGTCATCGCATCGGTCTCCTCAGCAACATCCACAGGAACACCGGTACGCCGATCAACGCGGTCATCACGCCGACCGGCAATTGCGCGGGCGCGATCGCGGTGCGCGCGAGCAGGTCGGCCGCCATCACGCCGCCGCCGCCCGCGAGCATCGCGGCGGGCAGCAGCATGCGCTGGTCGTTGCCGAATGCGAGCCGCAGCGCGTGCGGCACGACGAGGCCGACGAAGCCGATCGTGCCGGCCGTCGTCACCGCCGCCGCGGCGGCCAGCGACGCGACGAGGTAGATCCGCATGCGCAGCCGCGCGACCGGCACGCCGAGCGCGAGCGCGGTCGCGTCGCCGCGCAGCAGCACGTTCAACTGCGGCGCGGCCGGCAGCGCGACGCCCGCGGCCAGCAGCAGCGCGCCCGATGCGAACCACGGCGCCGTCACGCCGTTCAGGTCGCCCGTCAGCCAGAAGAGGATGCCACGCAGCCGCGCATCGGGCGCGAGCGACAGCAGCAGCGTGACGAGCGCGCCCCATCCGGCCGCGATCACGACGCCCGTGAGCAGCAACCGCGGCGACGCGTCGCGTGAATCGGCGCGCCACAGCTCGCGGCGGGCTAGCCCGAGCACGAGCGCGACCGACACGAGCGCGCCGGCGAACGCGGACGCATCGACGAGCCACCAGGCGGCGCCCGCGATCATCGAGACGAGCGCGAAGCCGGCCGCGCCGCCGGACACGCCGAGCACGTATGGCTCCGCGAGCGGATTGCGCAACAGCACCTGCAACAGCGCGCCGGCAAGCGCAAGCAGCGCGCCGCACGCGAAGCCCGCAAGCGCGCGCGGCAGCCGCAGCGTGCGCACGATGTCGGCGAACAGCGCATCGCCACCGTGCGGCACGAGCGACGCGAGCGCCTGCCATGGCGACATCGGCACGCTGCCGATCGACAGCGACGCGACGAACAGCAGCGCGACCGCGGCCGCGAGCACGGCCCAGATCGCGGCGGCACGCGCGGCGCTCATGCGGTGCGCGGCATCGTGCACGATGCGCGACACGCCGGCTGACCGCTGTTGCGGGCCGAGTGCGGCATGGGCGTCGCGCCTCGGCGCGTTGTAGGCATACGCAAGCTCGTCATCCTTGTCGAACGGGTTGTTGCGCCGCGCGCCGGCCATACCGGCATGCGACGGCCGCGCCCCCTCGGGCCGCACCTTCGCGCAGCGGGCGTTCTGCGCAATATAGTGGAAGGCGCCGCATCGGGTCGATCGGCTTCCGCCGCAGTCTGCGCGACGGCGGCAAGCGGTGTGCCGCGGCGGGCGCCGAGCGCCGTGCGGACGATTGGGGTCAGCATCGAAGACAAGTCCCGTGAAACACTGCGCGCCCCGCTTCCCCGCAGGCCGCGCGTCATGAAGCCGTGCAGGCTCCTCGCCTCGGCCGGTATCCGGGCTGGCGGCGTACCGGCTCGCCTTCCCGCGCGTTTCACGCGCAGTGGCCCGCGCCCGCGTGCGACCTGCACGCGAAACGCGCCCGAGCCGGCCTGCATCATGCGACGCGGCCGCTTACCGTTGCGGGGGCAGCGCAGGTTGGCGATCTCCGGGCGGAGCGCGCGCCCTGCTTCCCGTTTAACCGCGCGACGCACGCGCGAGCACCGAGGCGGCGCCAGTTTAGGAGCGGGCCGCACGAGCGTCAAGAAAGCGGCCGGACGCGTGCCGGAAGCGCATCGCGCACGCGCCGGACCCGCGCATTCGCAGCAAGAAGCCGGGGTGTTACGACTGGAAACGTTACAGATGTCGGAATGCGCGTTATTCCGCGCTAAAATGCTGGGTCTTTAGAGGACGCAGCAAATGCTCAACGAACTCGAAACCTTATCTCAAAATATTGGCCGTCTGATCTCGCTGAACAAGCGCTATCACTCGGAACGGCTCGCGCTCGAGGAGCAGGTCGCGCAAATGCGCGCGGAAGCGGACACCGTCCGCGCGGAACTCGCGCAACTGCGCGACGAACGCAATGCGCTCGCGGCCGAGCGCGACACGCTGTCGGCAAAGATCGACGACGCCCAGGTCAAACTGAACGCGATTCTCGAAAAGCTGCCGCGCACGAAGAGCGTGGAGCAAGCCGACAACCAGCTCGACCTGCTGGATGCGCAGGCGCGCACGGATAGCGACGACGCGGCCAGCCACGGAGAACATGCATGAGCACCAAGCAGATCGAAGTCTCGATTCTCGGTCAGCCCTATCGGCTCGCCTGTTCGGCCGAGACCGAAGCGGCGCTGCTCGAGGCCGTCGCGCGCGTCGACGCCGAAATGTCGAAGATCCGCGCGAACAGCTCGGTGCGCGGCACCGATCGCATCGCGGTGATGGCGGCACTGTCGCTCGCATCCGAATTGCTGCGGCTGCAAACGAGCGTGCGGCACGGTGAAGCATTTCCGGCGGAAGAAATCCGTCGTACAATGCACCAGATGAACGAACAGCTCGGCGCGGTGCTCGCACAGCACGAGACGCAGTAAGGTTTGATCGATGCGTCGATTCCCCTTGATCTCGGCGATCAACGGTGGTCAAATTGGCGCAACGAAACACAGTTCAGTCAGCTTCCCTGCCTGGTTCGCCAAGGTCATATATTCCTTGAACCAATGCCATGTGCACGGTTGCGGAAATTTGTAGCACGGGCGCGCGCGTCACTCTGTCTGATGTACCCGATGTGCTGCTAACTGCGACCAATTCTGAACCTCAGGTTCAGGATGCCGGCCTAGCGGCCAAGGCGGGGACCTATTCAACGGCATCGGGCGAGTCCCGATGCCGTTTCCTTTTGCAGCGGCCCTTTCTGCGTCGATCACGATCCATGCAATACTGGCTGATGAAGTCCGAACCGGACGAAGCAAGCATCGACGATCTCGCGCACGCGCCGCAGCACTCGCTGCCCTGGACCGGCGTGCGCAACTATCAGGCGCGCAATTTCATGCGCGATACGATGACGGTCGGTGACGGCGTGCTGTTCTATCACTCGAGCTGCCCCGAGCCGGGCATCGCGGGCCTCGCCGAAGTCTCGTCGACGCCCTACCCCGATCCCACCCAGTTCGATCCGAAAAGCCCTTATTACGATCCGAAGTCGACGCAGGAAGCACCGCGCTGGCTGCTCGTCGACGTGCGCTTCGTGAAAAAGTCGCCGCTCGTGCCGCTCGCCGCGCTGCGCGAACACGACGAACTCGCCGACATGCGCGTGCTCGCACGCGGCAACCGGCTGTCGATCACGCCCGTCACGCGCGCCGAATGGCGCTTCATCACCGAAAAGCTGATGAAGTAGGCGCACGCGGTAAACGCACGCCAAACGTCAAATCCGGTCAACACGCGCCACCGCCACGGAACTCGCGGCGCGTTCGCGCGGCCTAAGCAACCGCTGTCGTCCGATCGGGCCGACGGCCGTTTTTTCGTCGCGCGGTACGCCCGCGTCGCGCACGCGTGATCCGCGTGCGCGCCCTCGCACAAGGAGTCCAACAATGACCAAGAAATCCGCACTCGCGCTGTCGCTCGCCCTCGCCGCCGCCATGCCCGTCGCGCTGACGCTCGCGTCGCCGGCCGCGCACGCGCAGACCGCGAACCCGCACTTTCCGGAGCCGGCGGGCGTGCTGTCGCTGTCGTCGCAGGCCAGCGCCGACGTGCCGCAGGACATCATCCACATCACGCTGTTCTACGAACAGCAGGCGAAGGATCCGGGCAGCCTGACGTCAGCGCTGAACCAGCGCGCCGATGCGGCGCTCGCTCAGGCGAAGGGCGTATCGGGCGTCAGCGCGCATACCGGCGCGTTCTCCGTGTATCCGAGCACCGATCGCGACGGCAAGATCTCCGCATGGCGCGGCCGTACCGAAGTCGTGCTCGAATCGCGCGATTTCGCGGCGGCGTCGAAGCTCGCGGGCCAGTTGTCGAACCAGATGCAGATCGCGAACGTCGAGTTCTCGCTGTCGCCCGAAGCGCAGCGCGCGGCCGAGCAGAAACTCACGACCGAGGCGATCAAGTCGTTCCGCGCACGCGCGGACGAAGCCGCGAAGGCCTTCGGCTACAGCAGCTACTCGATCCGCGACGTGAACGTCGGCGGCGGCCGCAACGTGCAGCCGTACCCGCGCATGATGGCGATGGCCGCGGCGCCGATGGACAGCGCGAAGATGAGCGCGCCGATCTCGGTCGAAGGCGGCAAGGCGACCGTGTCGGTCACGGTCAACGGCTCGGTGCAGATGAAGTAACGCGCATCGCGCTGCGCACGGCAGATGCGAAAACGCCGGCCCTCGGGCCGGCGTTTTTCGTTCGAGATTCCGCGATCGATGCACATGCCGATCTTGCGCATCGGCATCGCATCATGCGTCACGCGTCAATCACGCGTCATGCAGCTCGCGCATGACGCAACCGCATCACGCGGCCGCAGTCGCCGCGCGGCGGCGATACGCCCACACCAGCAACCCGATGCCCGCGAGGATCATCGGCAGCGACAGCCACTGCCCCATCGACAGGCCGAGCGCGAGCAGGCCGAGGAAGTCGTCCGGTTCGCGCGCGAATTCGACCGTGAAGCGCGCGAGCCCGTAGCCGATCAGGAACAGCGCGGACACCGCGCCCATCGGCCGCGGCTTGCGCGAGAAGAAGAACAGCACGAAGAACAGCGCAATGCCCTCGAGCGCGATTTCGTAGAGCTGCGAAGGATGGCGCGGCAGCATCTGGTACTGCATGAACACGTCGGCGAGATGCCACTTCTCGACGAGCGCCGGATGCTTCGGCAGCCATGCCGCGTCGTCGCGCATCGCGCCCGGGAACAGCATCGCCCACGGCGCGTTCGGATCGGTCACGCGGCCCCACAGCTCGCCGTTGATGAAGTTGCCGAGCCGGCCGGCCGCGAGCCCCGTCGGCACCATCGGCGCGACGAAATCGGTGACCTGCAGCCAGTGGCGCTTGCGCTGCCACGCGAACAGCGCCATCGCGAGCGTCACGCCGAGGAAGCCGCCGTGGAACGACATCCCGCCCTCCCACACCTTGAACACGTCGAGCGGATGCGAGAAGTAGAAGTCGGCCTTGTAGAACAGCACGTAGCCGAGGCGGCCGCCGAGCACGGTGCCAAGCACGCCGTAGAACATCATGTCGTCGATGTCCTTCGCGGTCCAGCCCTGCGCCGCGACATGCGGCAGCTTCAGGCGGATCCGGCCGACGACGATCGCCGCGATGAAGCCGACGAGATACATGAGGCCGTACCAGCGCACGGCCAGCGGCCCGAGATGGATCGCTACGGGGTCGAAATTCGGGTGAATGATCATGGGTTAGCGATGAAGTTTTCGAATGCGGTATGGCGCTCGCACCGGCGCCGCACCGCGCATTGGACGGCGCCGGCGCGCCATCGTTCGCATCACGCGGCGAGACCGTGCGCGCGCACGACGTCGATGAAGCCGGCGAGCACGGGGCTGACATCGCCCGTGCGCCACACGAGGCCCGTCTCGACGACCGGCGCGCCGCCGGCGAGCGGCCGGTAGACCACGCCGGTGCGCCGCAGGTTACACAGCGACTGCGGCACCAGTGCGACGCCCATGCCAGCCGACACGAGGCTGACGATCGTCTGCATCTGGATCGCCTCCTGGCCGATGCGCGGGGTTTCGCCTGCCGCGCCGTAGCAGCCCGTAATGATGTCATAAAAGCCGGGCGCCAAACGGCGCGGGAAGATCACGAGCGGCAGCGCGGCCACGTCGGCCAGATGCACGGGTTCGTCCTCGGGCAGGTCGGGCGCCGCGGCCGCCGGCATTGCGACCACCAGCGGCTCGCGCACGACCGGCAGGTACGACAGCCCGGCCGCGTGCCGCGGCGGCACCGGCGGAATCACGAGCCCCGCGTCGATACGGCCCGCGACGAGTTCGTCGATCTGCACGTCGCTCGTCGCCTCCGCGAGCTGCAGCCGCACCTGCGGATAGCGCGCGCCGAATGCGCGCAGCAGCGACGGCAGCAGTCCGTAATCGGCCGTCGACACGAACGCAAGCGACAGCGAGCCGGCTTCGCCGCGCGCGAGGCGCCGCGCGAGCGGCGGCAGCGCGTCGGCCGACGCGAGCAGCCGGCGCACGTCAGGCAGCAGCGCCGCGCCGACCGCCGTCAGCGCGACCGAGCGCTTGGTGCGCACGAACAGCGCGACGCCGAGCGCATCCTCGAGCGCCCGGATCGCCTGCGACAGCGGCGGCTGCGTCATCGACAGGCGCTCGGCCGCACGGCCGAAATGGCGCTCGTCGGCAACGGTCACGAAATAGCGCCACTGGCGCAGGTCGGGCGTCGGGTCGGCCATGCCTCACTCATTCGCAAAACGACTTAATAAGCGACAAATAATATATTGGACATTCCAAACGGGAAACTCCATTCTTGATTGATCCGAACCGGCGCGCCGTTCGCGGGCGTCGCCAATACAACGATGGAGTCCCCCATGCCGTACAACCGCCGCTCGAAGCACATCACGCAAGGCGTGGCCCGTTCGCCGAACCGCTCGATGTATTACGCCCTCGGCTACCAGAAGGACGATTTCGACAAGCCGATGATCGGCATCGCGAACGGTCACTCGACGATCACACCCTGCAACTCCGGCCTGCAGCGGCTGTCGGACGCGGCCGTCGCGGCGGTCAAGGCGGCCGACGCGAACCCGCAGATCTTCGGCACGCCGACAATCTCCGACGGCATGTCGATGGGCACCGAGGGGATGAAGTACTCGCTCGTGTCGCGCGAAGTGATCGCCGACTGCATCGAGACCTGTGTGCAGGGCCAGTGGATGGACGGCGTGGTGGTGGTCGGCGGCTGCGACAAGAACATGCCGGGCGGGATGATCGCGCTCGCGCGCCTGAACGTGCCGGGCATCTACGTGTACGGCGGCACGATCCGCCCCGGCCACTGGAAGGGCCGCGACCTGACGATCGTGTCGTCGTTCGAGGCGGTCGGCGAGTTCACCGCGGGCCGGATGTCGCAGGAGGATTTCGAAGGGGTCGAGCGGAACGCGTGCCCGACGTCGGGGTCGTGCGGCGGGATGTATACCGCAAACACGATGAGCTCGTCGTTCGAGGCGCTCGGCATGTCGCTGATGTACTCGTCGACGATGGCGAACCCCGACCAGGAGAAGGTCGATTCGGCCGCCGAATCGGCGCGCGTGCTGGTCGAGGCCGTGAAGCGCGACCTGAAGCCGCGCGACATCATCACGAAGGCGTCGATCGAGAACGCGGTGTCGCTGATCATGGCGACCGGCGGCTCGACCAACGCGGTGCTGCACTATCTCGCGATCGCGCACGCGGCCGAGGTCGACTGGACGATCGACGACTTCGAGCGCATCCGCAAGCGCGTGCCGGTGATCTGCGACCTGAAGCCGTCGGGCCAGTACGTCGCGACCGACCTGCACCAGGCCGGCGGCATCCCGCAGGTGCTGCGGATCCTGCTCGATGCCGGGCTGCTGCACGGCGACTGCATGACGATCACGGGCCGCACGATCGCCGAGGAACTGAAGGATGTGCCGGGCGTGCCGCGCGCGGACCAGCAGGTCATCTTCCCGATCGATCGGGCGCTGTACAAGGAAGGCCATCTCGCGATCCTGAAGGGCAACCTCGCGGAAGATGGCGCGGTCGCGAAGATCACCGGCCTGAAGAACCCGGTGATCACGGGCCCGGCGCGCGTGTTCGACGACGAGCAAAGCGCGATGGACGCGATCCTCGCCGACCGGATTCGCGCGGGCGACGTGCTGGTGCTGCGCTATCTCGGCCCGCAAGGCGGCCCCGGCATGCCGGAAATGCTCGCGCCGACATCGGCGATCATCGGCAAGGGGCTCGGCGAATCGGTCGGTTTCATCACGGACGGCCGCTTCTCGGGCGGCACCTGGGGAATGGTGGTCGGCCACGTCGCGCCCGAGGCGTTCGTCGGCGGCACGATCGCGCTCGTGCAGGAAGGCGATTCGATCACGATCGATGCGCACCGGCTGGTGCTGCAGCTGAACGTCGACGACGCCGAGCTCGCGCGCAGGCGCGCCGCGTGGAAGCAGCCGGCGCCGCGCTACACGCGCGGCGTGCTCGCCAAGTATGCGGCCCTGGCCCGCCCGGCGAACAAGGGTGCCGTCACCGGCTGATGCGGCGCGCGGGGCATGCGACCCCATTGCGGACGGCCGCCGCGGAAACGCGCAAAACGCGCGTTCCCTTTGCTTTTATAATGCGCGGACCGTGAAGCCGGCCGTCCCCGCCGGCGGAGAACTGCATGAAACAGACGATATTGCGCGCGCTGCTCGCGACGCTGCTGACCGGCAGCACGGCGGCCGCGCACGCCGACCCGGCCGGCGACGGGCTCGCGCTCGCGCAGCGCAAGAACTGCATGGCCTGCCATGCGGTCAGCAAGCCGCTGATGGGCCCGTCGTTCCACGACATCGCCGGCAAGTACGCGGCGCGCGCCGATGCGGCCGACTACCTCGCGCAATCGATCGTGAAGGGCAGTGTCGGGGTGTGGAGCAGCGTGCCGATGCCCGCCAATACACAGTTGACGAGCGCCGAAGCGCGCACGCTCGCGCAGTGGGTGCTGTCGCTGCATTGAACCGGATGAGCGGGCGCGTGCACGCGCGCTGCGCTTGTTCGCCGGGCTCGGCGCCGCGCGCCTCGATATGACCGGGTCGGCGAGCGTCATCGACGGTGACCGGAGCCGCGTCCGCGGTTCCGGCGCACGAAACGATCGTGCGCTCAGCCTGAACGACCGGTCCGGCGGCGCGCGATCTCTTCGTCGACCGCGTCGCGAACCCATTCCATCACTTCGGTTTCGAGTGCCAGTGCCACTTCGCGCGTGATCTGGCCGACCAGCCAGGCCGTATGGTCGTGCAGCGCGTCGCGGCAGCGGGCCTCGATGGCCTCGCGCCCTTCTCCGGTCAGATAATTCGTCAGCCGATTGCGCAGACGCTCGGCGATATGCTGCGCGTCCTCCGGCGTCAGCGCGGCGGCCGCATGCGTGGCCTGTGATGCACGGGCGAGGTGATCCACGACCAGTCCTTCGGCAGCCGGGACGATCGCCTGGGGCAGCACCGCTTCCTCGGCATGGCCGGCCGGCCCGGGCGGCGCCGCGGCAAAGCCGGAATCCTGCGCGTCGTCGTCGGACAGCGCGGAGCGCAGCGGCGCCTGCATCTCCGCCGACTCTTCGGCGACGACGTGCCCGGCGGCGCCGGGTTGCGCCGGCGCGTCGCTGTCGCCCGGCAGTTCGACGGTCGGGACGTCCGGCGTCGGTACCGGCTCGACCACCACGAATTCGGGGTCGGTTCCCGCCTGTTCCGATGCAGCCAACGCCGTGGCCGGACGGTCCGGCGCGACCACGTCGGTCAGCACCGGCACGGCGGCATCGTCGCGCGGCGGCGCATCGGGCGCGGACGAACGCGCCGGCACCGGCTTGCCCGGCACCAGCACGTCGGTCAGTGTCGGGATCGAGGATGATTCGGCTTGTGTCACGGGAAGGCTCCGTCGACGGTTGCGGCTAGCTGCCCTGCTTGTAGTTGTTCAGCGCGTAACCGCGATCGCGGTAGAAGCGGTAGCGGTCGCGGCCCGCGGCCAGTTCGTCCGGCGCGTTGCCGACCACTTCGAGCAGGCGCTCGAAGCGGGCGAACTGCGCGGGCACGGCCGCGCCGAGGTTCAGCAGCACGTGATGATGCGGCGTCTGGTCGAGATCGGCGGCCAGCACGATCGGCGTGCCGGCCGCGTGCGCGCTGTCGACGCCGCAATGCGGGATGAAATCGAGCGGCGAGAACGTCCAGAGCCGCTCGTCGAGCGCGCGCAGGCGCGCGGGTTCCGCGAGCACGACGACCGGCTGCCCGGCCAGGTAGGCCTTGCGCAGCAGCCGGCATGCATACGCGAGCGAATCGCCGACGTTCGAATGGAAATCGATTCGCGTCATTGCCCGCGGTCCCGCATCGTCGTGAGACCTGCCATCACTGGCCGGCGCGGTCGATCAGGAACTGCGCGAGCAGCGGCACCGGACGGCCGGTCGCGCCCTTCGCCGCGCCGCCCTTCCATGCGGTGCCGGCGATGTCCAGGTGCGCCCACGGATAGCTGTCGGTGAAGCGCGACAGGAAGCACGCGGCCGTCACGGCACCGGCCGGACGCCCGCCGATGTTCGCGATGTCCGCGAAATTCGACTTCAGCTGATCCTGGTACTCGTCGTCGAGCGGCATGCGCCATGCCGGATCGTTCGCTTCGCGCGATGCGTCGAGCAGTTCGCCCGCGAGTGCATCGTCCTTCGAGAACAGGCCGCTGTTGTGGGCGCCGAGCGCGACCACGCAAGCGCCCGTCAGCGTCGCCACGTCGATCACCGCGGCCGGCTTGAAGCGCTCCGCATAGGTCAGCGCGTCGCACAGGATCAGGCGACCCTCGGCGTCGGTGTTCAGCACCTCGATCGTCAGCCCCTTCATGCTGGTGACGATGTCGCCCGGCTTCGTCGCGTTGCCGCCCGGCATGTTCTCGCAGGTCGGCACGATCGCGACGACGTTGACCTTCAGGCCCATTTCGGCCACGGCACGCATCGTGCCGAGCACCGAACCCGCGCCGCACATGTCGTACTTCATCTCGTCCATGCCCTCGCCCGGCTTCAGCGAGATACCGCCCGTGTCGAACGTGATGCCCTTGCCGACCAGCACGACCGGTGCGGCCTTCGCGGCGGCGCCCTGGTAATGCAGCACGATGAACTGCGGCGGCTCCACCGACGCGCGCGCGACCGACAGGAACGAGCCCATCTTGAGCGCCTGGATCTGCTTCAGGCCGAGCACCTCGACCTTCAGACCCCAATCCTTCGCAATCTTCTTCGCGGTGTTGCCGAGATAGGTCGGCGTGCATACGTTGCCCGGCAGGTTGCCCAGGTCGCGCGTGAGATCCATCCCGTTCGCCAGCGCGACGGCCTGCTTGACCGCCAGCTTCGCCGCCTTTTCATCGGCCGGATCGACGCTGAACACGACGCGCTTGAGCGTGAGCGATGCCGGCTCCGGCTTGCTCTTCATCTGCGTGAAGCGGTAGGTCTCGTTGCGCAGCGCGAGAATCGCCGCACGCACGCCCCAGTCGGAGCCGCGCTCGTCGACCGGCAGCTGCGCGAGCGTGAACGTGACCTGGACGATCCTGGTCGCCAGCAGCGCGCGCCACGCGGCCGTCACTGCGTCGTTGTAGGCTTTCTGATTGAAAGCATCCTGCTTGCCGAGCCCGACGAGCAGCACGCGCGACGCGCCGATGCCCGACACCTCGTGCAGGAACAGCGTCTTGCCGCGCTTGCCGTCCATGTCGCCGGCCTTCACCACGCGCGCGATCAGCCCCTTGGTGGCCGTGTCGATGTCGAGCGCCGCGCCCGAAAGGGTCTGTGCCTCGAAGATGCCGAGCACGATGCAATCGGACTTCCCGGTCAGGAACCCCTTGGCCTCGCCTTTGCTCCAATCACAGCCTTTTATGCTAAAGTCCATCGCGCTTGTCCTCGGATAAAATCTGGGCTAAGGATGAAAGCCGCAATTATCCGCTATTTTTCCCGTGGCGGCGCGAGCGCTCCACCACGCGTGCGCAGCCTCCCGCCCTCTTCTCATCAAGAATGATCTTCGAACGCTCCCTCCAGCGCGAGCTTGCGTATACGGCTGGTGCCGTGTTCATGGTGCTGCTCACGATCATGCTCACGACGATGATGATCCGCATCGTCGGCTATGCCGCGTCCGGTGAAATCGATCCGAAGGACGTGCTCGTGCTGATCGGCCTGACCGTGATCGGCTATCTCGCCGTGATGCTCGTCGTCACGCTGTTCGTGTCGATCCTGTTCGTGCTGACCCGGTGGTACCGGGACTCCGAAATGGTGGTCTGGCTCGCGTCGGGCGTGAGCCTCACGCGCCTGATCAAGCCGATCGGCGTGTTCGCCACGCCGATCGTCCTGCTGATCGCGTTCTTCGCGTTCGTCGGCTGGCCGTGGTCGAACCAGCAGAGCAAGATGATCAAGGCGCGCTTCCAGCAGCGCGACGAGATCTCGCTGCTCGCGCCGGGCCAGTTCCGCGAATCGGCGTCGAACCACCGCGTGTTCTTCATCGAGAAGATGACGCCCGACCAGAGCAAGGTGCAGAACGTGTTCGTCACGTCGACCGAGAACGGCAAGGTCAATATCGTCGTATCGCGTACGGGCCACACGGAATCGAAGGACGGCGACCGTTTCGTCGTGCTGGAGGACGGCCGCCGCTACGACGGCACGCCCGGCCAGCCGAACTTCAAGATCATGGAGTTCCAGCGCTACGGCGTGAAGATCACGAGCACGCCGGTCACCAACGTGCCGACCACCAACAGCACGCCGACGCCCGACCTGCTGCGCAACCCGACGCGCGACAACCTCGCGGAATTCGCGTGGCGCGCGGGTCTGCCGCTGATCGCGATCAACCTGATGGTGCTCGGCATCCCGCTGTCGTACCAGAACCCGCGCCGCAGCCGCACGATCAACCTCGTGATGGCCGTGCTGATCTACCTCACGTACTCGAACCTGCTGAACGTCGTGCAGGCGCAGATCGAGCAGGGCAAGATGTCGTTCGTCGTCGGCCTGGTCGGCCTGCACCTGGTCGTCGCGGCGATCGTCGCGGTCATCTTCTGGTTGCGCGTGCGCAATCGTCCGCTGTTTACACGCGCGCTGTTCGGCCGCTCGGGAGCATGATCGATGCGGCTCTATGAAAAATACTTCGCGCGGCAGATCTACGTCACGTTCGTCTTCATCCTGTTCGCGTTCTCGGGCCTGTTCTTCTTCTTCGACCTGATCAGCGAACTGAACTCGATCGGGCACGGCAACTACAAGTTCGGCTACGCGGTACTGCGCGTCGCGCTGCAAACCCCGTCGCGCTTCTACGAGATCATCCCGGTCGCCGCGCTGATCAGCGCGATCTACGTGTTCGCGCAGATGGCCGCGAACTCGGAATTCACGATCTTCCGCGTATCGGGCCTCGCGACCAACCAGGCGTTGCGCTCGCTGCTGAAGATCGGCGTGCCGCTCGTGATCGTCACCTACCTGATCGGCGAATTCGTCGGCCCGTACGCCGACCAGCTGTCCGAACGCGTGCGGCTGCAGGCGCTCGGCGCGTCGGTGTCGTCGAACTTCCAGTCGGGCGTGTGGGTGAAGGACACGCTCGCGGCCCGCGAGAACGGCGAGCAGGTCACGCGCTTCGTCAACGTCGGCAGCCTGTCGCCCGATTCGACGATCAGCAACGTGCGCATCTACGAGTTCGACTCGAAATTCCAGCTGCAGAACGTGCGGATCGCGCAGACGGGCCGCTACGAGCCGCCCGGCCACTGGCTGCTCAAGGGCGTCACCGAAACCGAACTGACGCCGATCAAGCCGATCAGCGGCGCACCGGCCGACGCGCTGAACCCCGTGTACCGGTCGCAGCAGGTGACGCTGCCCGAATACCGGCTGCGCTCGGACCTGACGCCGCAGATCCTGTCGGTGCTGCTCGTGTCGCCGGAACGGATGTCGATCATCAACCTGTTCCGCTACATCCAGCACTTGCGCGAGAACCAGCAGGACACGCAGCGCTACGACATCGCGCTGTGGCGCAAGCTGCTCTACCCGTTCGCGGTGTTCGTGATGCTCGTGCTGTCGCTGCCGTTTGCCTACCTGCATACGCGCGCCGGCGTGGTCGGCGTGAAGGTGTTCGGCGGCATCATGCTAGGCATGAGCTTCCAGCTGCTCAACACGCTGTTCTCGCACATCGGCACGCTGAACACGTGGCCCGCGCCGCTGACCGCGGCGACGCCGGGTCTCATCTATCTCGCGCTCGGCCTGTTCGCGCTCAAGTGGGTCGACCGGCACTGAGCGCCGCGACGACGGAGGCTTCGACATGAGTTCGCACGGCATCGTCCTGTTCGGCCACGGCGCACGCGATCCGCGCTGGGCCGAGCCGTTCGAACGGCTGGCCGCACGGCTGCGCACGACCGGCGACCCTGCCCCGCATGTGTCGCTCGCGTTTCTCGAACTGATGACGCCGTCGCTCGACACAGCCGTCGCCACGCAGGTCGCGGCCGGCTGCACGCGCATCACCGTGGTGCCCGTGTTCTTCGGCCAGGGCGGCCATGTCCGTCGCGACCTGCCGCAACTCGTCGATGCCTGCCGCGCCGCGCATCCGGGCGTCGAGATCCGTTGCGCGACGGCCGTCGGGGAAGACGACGGCGTGCTCGACGCGATCGCACGCTACTGCATCGACCAGATCGGCCGCGACGCGTAAGCGAATCGGCAGGCCCAAACAAAAAAGCGCCGGCTTCCGAAGAAGCCGGCGCTTTTCATTTGGCACGCGGACCGACGGCAATCGACACATCTCTTGCCGCCAGGACCGCTACCGAGACTCAAGCGGCACTGCGCAACGTATCGCCCTCTTTCGCGAGCCGCGCGCGTTCGGCGAACGCATCGCCGATCATCAGCAGGCTCGGCTCCGCCGGATCGAGCCACGCCTGCGCACCACCCGCCGCCATCTGCCCGAGCGTCAGCGTCAGCGTGCGTTCGCGCGCGGTGCTGCATGCCTCGACGATCGCCACCGGCGTCGCGGGCGCACGGCCCGCGTCGATCAGTTCCTGCGCGATGCCGGGCGCGCTGTCACGGCCCATGTAGTAGACGATCGAATCGGCGCGCGCGGCCTCGCGAATCTCGTCGCTGCCCGGTGCGCGGCTGTGCGTCGCGAACGCGACGCTGCGCGACACGCCGCGCAACGTCAGCGAGCGCTTCAGCGTCGCCGCGCCGGCCAGCGCCGCGGTGATGCCCGGCACGACCTCATAGTCGATGCCAGCCGCCTCGAGCGCGCGCATTTCCTCTTCGGCGCGACCGAACAGCATCGGGTCGCCGCCCTTCAGCCGCACGACGCAACCATGCTCGCGCGCCGCGTCGACGATCTGCTTGTTGATGAAGTGCTGCGCGGTCGAACGCTGCCCGCAGCGCTTGCCGACCGCGATCTTCCGCGCGTTCGGCGCGCAGTCGAGCATCGCCGGCTCGACGAGCGCGTCATGCAGCACCACGTCGGCTTGCTCGAGCAGCCGGGCGCCGCGCACCGTGATGAGGTCCGCGGCGCCCGGCCCTGCTCCGATCAGATACACCTTGCCCATGATTGTCGCTTCGCTTGTCCTGCTCGTGCGGACGGCGGCCGGCCCGCGCCGCCGCGAGGGCGGCGCGGAATGCCGGTTACGCCGAGAATGCCCGGATCATGCCGGCGGCGACCGTGTGGTGCGTCGCCTCGTCGATCAGCACGAACGCGCCCGTGCCCGGATGCGCGTCGTACGTGTCGCAGACGATCGGCTTCTGCAGCGTCAGCGCGACGCGGCCGATGTCGTTCATCTTCAGTTCCTGGCGGTCGGTCGCGTGCGACAGCGTATGCACGTCGAGCACTTCCTTGACCGCGCCGATCTTCGCAAACACCGTGCTGGTGGTCTGCTTGAGCAGGTACTTGCGCTGCGGCGACAGCGGCGTCTCGTCGAACCAGCACAGGTCCGCCTCGAGCTTCTTCGCCGGCTCGACCGGCTCGGCGGTCGTGACGAACATGTCGCCGCGCGACACGTCGACATCCTCTTCGAGACGAATCGTCACCGTCTGGCCCGCGAATGCGTGCGCGACCGACGCGGTGCCGCCCGGCACCGGCGCGACGATCTCGGCGATCGTCGCGGTGCGGTTCGACGGCAGCACGACGATCGCGTCGCCGACCTTCACCTCGCCCGATTCGATCCGGCCCATGTAGCCGCGGAAATCGTCGGCCGAGCTGCCGTCCTGGCGTGCGACCCACTGCACCGGGAAGCGCAGCGCGTCATGCGCCTGCGTCTCGACCGGCAGCGATTCGAGCACGTCGAGCAGCGGCTCGCCCGCGTACCACGGCATGCGCTCGCTCGCGCCGACGATGTTGTCGCCCTTCAGCGCCGACACCGGCACGAAACGCACGTCTTTCAGGCCGAGCTGCTTCGCGAGCGCGACGTACGCGTCGCGGATCTCGTTGAAGCGCGCTTCGCTGTAGTCGACGAGGTCCATCTTGTTGATCGCGACGATCACGTGCTGCAGCGCGAGCAGCTTCACGATCGCGCTGTGACGCTTCGTTTGCGGCAGCAGTTGCGCGACGCCATTCTCGATCGTCACGCGCGTCGCGTCGACCAGGATGATCGCCGCGTGCGCGGTCGATGCGCCCGTCACCATGTTGCGCGTGTACTGCTCGTGGCCCGGCGTGTCGGCGATGATGAACTTGCGCTTCGCGGTCGCGAAGTAGCGGTAGGCGACGTCGATCGTGATGCCCTGCTCGCGCTCGGCCTCGAGCCCGTCCGTCAGCAGCGCGAGGTCGAGCTCGTCGCCGACCGTGCGCTTGTTCTTCGCGCGCGACAGCGCGGACAGCTGGTCGGACAGCACGGCCTTGCTGTCGTACAGCAGGCGGCCGATCAGCGTGCTCTTGCCGTCGTCGACGCTGCCCGCGGTGATGAAGCGCAGCACGCCGAGGTCTTCGGTGTTCTCGATGATGCTCATGATGTGATTGTCCTCGTGTGCTTCAGAAATAACCTTGCTTCTTGCGCTGTTCCATCGCGGCTTCGGAGGCCTGGTCGTCCATCCGGGTCGCGCCGCGTTCGGTGATCTCGGTCACCGCCGTCTCGGCGATGATCTTCTCGACGTCGTCCGCGTCGCTCTCGACCGGGCACGTGCAACTGATGTCGCCGACCGTGCGGAAGCGCACCTGCGCGAGCTCGCTGGTCTCGCCGTCACGCATCGGCGTGAGCGGCGTGACCGGCACGAGCAGCCCGTTGCGGCGCACGATCTCGCGCTGGTGCGCGTAGTAGATCGACGGCAGTTCGAGGTTCTCGCGCGCGATGTACTGCCACACGTCGAGTTCGGTCCAGTTCGAGATCGGGAACACGCGCAGGTGCTCGCCCTTGTGCAGGCGTGCGTTGTAGAGGCTCCACAGTTCCGGGCGCTGCGCCTTCGGATCCCACTGGCCGAATTCGTCGCGGAACGAGAAGATCCGCTCCTTCGCACGCGCCTTCTCTTCGTCGCGGCGCGCGCCGCCGATCAGCGCGGTGTAGCCGTGCTGTTCGATCGTCTCGAGCAGCGTGACGGCCTGCGCGGCGTTGCGCGAATCGGTTTCGCGGCGCAGCACGACCGTGCCGCGCTCGATCGAATCCTCGACGTGGCCGACCACCAGCTCGGCGCCGAGCTCTTGCGCACGGCGGTCGCGGAAGTCGATCACTTCCTCGTAGTTGTGGCCCGTGTCGATGTGCACGAGCGGGAACGGCAGCGTGGTCTTGCGGTTCGCGCCGAGGCCGAACGCCTTCAGGGCGAGGTGCAGCACGACGACCGAATCCTTGCCGCCCGAGAACAACAGCGCCGGCTTGCTGCACTCGGCGACCAGTTCGCGCAGGATGTGGATCGACTCGGCTTCGAGCCAGTCGAGGTGGCCCATGCGGTTATCGGCACCGGTGGGCGGGGCAAAGGCGGATTGCTCGAGCGTCGTGCTCATGATTTCAGTCCTTCTCTTCTGGGTTCGTGCCGCCCGCTGTCGCGGGCGGCGCAATATTCGGTTTCTTGTCGGCTGTCAGTGCGCGGCGCCGGCATCGGCCGCCGCGGGAATCGGCGTGATCGTGATGTGCAGCCCGCATTCCTTCGTGTCGCGCGACTCCCACCACCAGCGGCCCGCCCGGCTGTCTTCGCCGGGACGGATCGCGCGCGTACAGGGCTCGCAACCGATGCTCGGGTAGCCGCGCGCATGCAGCGGATTGACCGGCACGTCGAACGCCTTCAGGTACGCCCACACGTCGGCTTCCGTCCAGTCGGCGAGCGGGTTGTACTTCACGATCCCGCGCGCTTCGTCCTGTTCTTCCTCGTGCAGCTCCGCACGCGTGACCGACTGCTCGCGGCGCTGGCCCGTGACCCACGCGCCGACGTCGGCCAGCGCGCGGTTCAGCGGCTCGACCTTGCGGATGTGGCAGCACGACTTGCGCAGCTCGACGCTCTCGTAGAACGCGTTCAGGCCGTGCTCGGCGACGTACTGGTCGACCGCGTCCTGCCGCGGGTGGAACTGCTCGATCTCGTAGCCGTAGCGCTCGCGCACGCGATCGATCATGCCCAGCGTTTCCGCATGCAGGCGGCCGGTGTTCAGCGAGAAGATGCCGATCGACACGCCCTTCGACAGGATCGCGTGCGTGAGCAGCATGTCTTCCGCGGCGAGGCTGCTCGCGAACTTCACCTTCTCGTGACGCGCGCCGATCTGCGCGAGCAGCGCGTCGAGGCGCTCGACCTTCGCGGCGAGCTCCGGCGTCAGTGCGGCCGCGGTGCTCATGCGCTCACCTTGGCGTCTGCCGTGGCGGCACGGCGGCGGAACAGCGGCGCCGGCTCGTCGAACGCGCCCTGGTAACGCTGCGTGAACTCGCCGAACGCGTTCAGCGCGTCGTGGATGTCCTTGTCGGCACGCACCGCGAACGCGTCGAAACCGCAGCGCGACATGTACAGCAGCTGGTCGCGCAGCACGTCGCCGATCGCGCGCAGCTCGCCCGTCCAGCCGTGGCGCTCGCGCAGCAGGCGGCCGATGCTGTAGCCGCGGCCGTCCGCGAAGCGCGGGAAATCGACCGCGATCAGCGAGATCGCGCCGAAGTCGGCCACGAGATCGGCCGGCTCGCTGTCCGGCGCGAGCCACACGCCGAGTTCGTCCTTCGTCTTCGCGGCGACGAGCGCCGCGCGCTCGACCTGCCACAGGGTGAACGGCACCAGCACCTTGCCGGCCGGCAATGCGTCGACCGCGGGCAGCGCACCGTCTTCCGCCGCGCGCACGACCTGCCATGCGTCGTCGATCACTGCGCGGTTCTTGATAATCGAAGCCATCTGCAAATTCCTTCTACCCGGTTGGTTACGCGTTCACTGCCTGGCGCGCCGCATACACGCGCTCCTTGAACGGTGCGATGCCGATGCGGTCGTACGTGTCGATGAAGCGCTCGCCGTCGATGCGCGCCTCGACGAACGTGTCGATCAGCTTCGCGATCACGTCCGGCACTTCTTCCGCCGAGAACGACGGCCCGATCACGCGGCCGAGGCGCGCGCCGTTCCGGCCCGTGCCCTGCTCGCCGCCGAGCGACACCTGGTACCACTCGGCGCCGTCCTTGTCGACGCCGAGGATGCCGATGTTACCCACGTGATGATGACCGCACGAGTTCATGCAACCGGAAATGTTCAGCGACAGGTCGCCGAGGTCGTACACGTAGTCCAGATCGTCGAAACGCTGCTGGATCGCCAGCGCGATCGGGATCGACTTCGCGTTCGCGAGCGAGCAGAAGTCGCCGCCCGGGCACGCGATGATGTCGGTCAGGAGGCCGACGTTCGGCGTCGCGAAGCCGGCCGCCTTCGCCTTTTCCCACACCGCGAACAGGTCGCGCTTCTTGACGTTCGCGAGAATCAGGTTCTGCTCGTGCGACACGCGCAGTTCGCCGAGCGAGTACGCGTCGGCCCAGTCGGCCACCAGGTCCATCTGCGCGTCGGTCGCATCGCCCGGCGCCACGCGGTGGTCCTTCAGCGACAGCGTGACGGCGGCATAGCCCGGCACCTTGTGCGGTGCGACGTTGCGCTCGACCCAGCGCGCGAACGCCTTGTTCTCGAGCAGGTGCTGCTCGAACGACGCGTCGGTGTCGGCGAGCTTCTCGTAGACGGGCGGCAAGAAGTACTGCGACACGCGGTCGAGCTCGGCCTGCGTGAGCGTCGACGGGCCGTCCTTCAGGTGCTGCCACTCTTCCTCGACCTGCTGCGCGAACTTCGCGGGCGACAGCGCCTTCACGAGGATCTTGATACGCGCCTTGTACAGGTTGTCGCGGCGGCCGTAGCGGTTGTACACGCGCAGCACGGCTTCGCAGTACGTGATCAGGTGCTGCCACGGCAGGTCTTCCTTGATCACCGCGCCGACGATCGGCGTACGGCCGAGGCCGCCGCCCGCGAGGATGCTCGCGACCACTTCGCCCTGCTCGTTCTTCTTCAGGTACACGCCGAGGTCGTGGATCTGCACGGCCGCGCGGTCGTCCTTCGAGCCGGACACCGCGATCTTGAACTTGCGCGGCAGCCATGCGAATTCGGGATGGAACGTCGACCACTGGCGCAGGATCTCGGACCACGGACGCGGATCGATCTCTTCGTCCTGCGCGACGCCGGCGAACTGGTCGGCCGTGATGTTGCGGATGCAGTTGCCCGACGTCTGGATCGCGTGCATCTGCACCGATGCGAGCTTCGCGAGAATCTCGGGCGTGTCTTCCAGCTCGACCCAGTTGAACTGGATGTTCGAGCGGGTCGAGAAGTGGCCGTAGCCGCGGTCGTGCTCGCGGGCGATGCGCGCCAGCATGCGGAGCTGTTCGCTGCGCAGGTTGCCGTACGGAATCGCGATGCGGTGCATGTACGCGTGGCGCTGCATGTACAGGCCGTTCTGCAGGCGCAGCGGACGGAATTCGTCTTCGCTCAACTCGCCCGACAGGCGGCGGCGCACCTGATCGCGGTACTGTGCGACTCGCTCGTCGACGATCGTCTGGTCGTACTGGTCGTACTGATACATTCGGGGACCCCAGGGGTTTTCGTGGTGACCGCGCGACGTCCTAGCCACGTCGCGCCCGAATCTCCGTTCCGCCGCCACCGCCGGCCTTCCGCTGCCCGGCTGGATTGCTAATGACGAAAACAGATATCCATATTTGAAAAACTCCGGTGAATCGTAATAAACTCGCCTTATATTTCAAACGACTAAAAAATTCTGTTGATATGCGGAAGGGTTATAAATGAACCTGCACCAATTTCGCTTCGTGCGCGAGGCCGTCCGGCAGAATTTCAACCTCACCGAGGCCGCCAAGGCGCTGTACACGTCGCAGCCGGGGGTGTCGAAGGCGATCATCGAGCTCGAGGACGAGCTCGGCGTGGAGATCTTCACGCGGCACGGCAAGCGCGTGCGCTCGCTCACCGAGCCGGGCCGGATCATCCTCGCGTCGGTCGAGCGGATTCTTCAGGAGGTTGAAAGCCTTAAAAGGGTCGGGAAGGATTATGCCGCACAGGATCAGGGCAACCTGACCATCGCGGCGACCCACACGCAGGCCCGCTACTCGCTGCCGGCCGCGATCGCCGAGTTCAAGAAGCGCTTCCCGAAGGTGCATCTGTCGATCCTGCAGGGCAGCCCGACGCAGGTGGCCGAGATGGTGATCCACGACCAGGCCGATCTCGCGATCGCGACCGAGGCGATCTCCGACTACAAGGAACTCGTGTCGCTGCCCTGCTTCCAGTGGCACCACGCGGCCGTCGTGCCGGCCGACCATCCGCTGCTCGAACGCAAGCCGGTCACGCTCGACGATCTCGCGCAGTACCCGCTGATCACGTACGACGATGCGTTCGCCGGCCGCAAGAAGATCAACCATGCGTTCGCGCTGCGCGGGCTGTCGCCGGACATCGTGCTCGAGGCGATCGACGCCGACGTGATCAAGACCTATGTCGAGCTCGGCCTCGGCGTCGGGATCATGGCCGACATCGCGTTCAACCCGGAGCGCGACCGCAACCTGCGGCTGATTCCGGTGGGCCACCTGTTCGGCAGCAACGTGACGCGCGTCGCGCTCAAGCAGGGCGCCTACCTGCGCGGCTATGTGTATACGCTGGTCGAGCTGCTGTCGCCGACGCTGAACCGCAAGCTGATCGAGCAGGCGCTCAAGGGCGAATCCGAATCGTACGAGCTTTGACCCGCGTGTATAAACGACGGGGCGCATATCGCGCCCCTTTTTGTTGCCCGACGGAGATTCCCGCATGACGCTTCCCGCCCTGATGCGCCGCGCCGCCGGCGCCGCCCTCGTGCTCGCCTGCGCGGCCGCGCATGCCGACCTGAAGGTCGGCGTCGACCTGTCGTCGACCGGCCCGGCCGCCGCGATCGGCATCACCAGCAAGAACGCGATCCTGATGTGGCCGAAGACGATCGCCGGGCAGCCGGTGCAGGTGACGGTGCTCGACGACGCGTCCGACCCGGGCACCGCCGTGCGCAACATCCGCAAGCTGGTCGACGAGGATCACGTCGACGTCGTGGTCGGGCCGAACATCACGCCGGCCGCGCTCGCGGCGCTCGACGCGGTGGCGGCCGCCCAGACGCCGATGATCACGCTGGTCGGTTCCGGCACGATCGTCGAGCCGCAGGAAGGCGCGCGGACCTGGGCATTCAAGATGGCGCAGAGCGACAGCGCGATGGCCGACGTGATGACGCGTTACATGGCCAACCACGGCGTGAAGACGGTCGGCTTCATCGGCTTCGCGGACAGCTACGGCGATAGCTGGCTGAACGAATTCACGCGCTTCGCGGAGGTGCGCAAGATCCGCGTGATCGCGACCGAGCGCTTCAACCGCACCGACGCGAGCGTCACCGGCCAGGCGCTGAAGCTGATCGCGGCGAAACCCGACGCGATCCTGATCGCGGGCTCGGGCACGCCGGCCGTGCTGCCGCAGCGCACGCTGATCGAGCGCGGCTACAAGGGCGCGATCTACCAGACGCACGGGATCGCGACGCCGGAATTCATCAAGCTCGGCGGCAAGGACGTCGACGGGACGCTGTTCCCGACCCAGCCGGTCGTCGTCGCGCGCACGCTGCCCGCCGACCATCCGGCCCGCAAGGCTGCACTGGCATTCGTCGATGCATATGAGACGAAATACGGTGCCGGCACCGTCACGCAGTTCGCGGGCGACGCGGCGGGCGTGTACCCGCGCCTTGCCGACGCGGTCGGCCGCGCGCTGAAGACCGCGCAGCCCGGCACACCGGCCTTCCGCGCGGCGCTGCGGCGCGAACTCGAACGCGCACGCGAACTCGTCGTGCCGAACGGCATCGTCAATACGAGCGACAGGGATCACGTGGGACTCGACCAGCGTGCGAGCGTGATGGGGATCGTGAAACACGGCCAGTTCGTCTATCTGAGCCAGTAACGCACGGGCGGTCGCCGGACAGCTTGCCCGGTGCCCCGTTTTCCGCCATAATCCGCGTTTCGCCGCGCGCAATCGTATGTGCGGCCAGGATCAAAGCCCAGGTGGTGAAATTGGTAGACGCAGGGGACTCAAAATCCCCCGCCGCAAGGCGTGCCGGTTCGATTCCGGCCCTGGGCACCAGTCTTTCGCAGCGTCATGTGCTGCACCTGTCGAAACCCGCGCAAGCTCGCCGCTTCGCGGGTTTTTTGTTTTTGCCGCGCGCCGGGCACACCGCAACGCGCACCTCCCCCCGGCGGTCCAAGCATCAGGACACGCAAGCACGGAGGCCGCCCATGTCCACGCGCGTCATTTCAAGCCGGATCTGTCGCGGCGTGCTCGCCGCGTTGCTGTCGCTCATGCTGGGCGGATGCGACCTGCTGAGCGAGCCGCCCGTGCCCGACTGGCCGGGGCCGCATGCGCCCTACCCGTTCCCGGACAACATTCCGCACCGCACCGAGTGATCCGGCGGCGGCGTGCCGCCCGTCACGCTCAGGCCATCAACTCGCGGACGAAGTCGAGAAACACCCTCACCTTCGCGGCAACGAGGTTCGACGCGTGGTGATACGCATAAAGCGGGAAGGTCTCGTCCGTCCATTCCGGCAGCAGCAGGACCAGCCGCCCGTCGGCGAGGATGTCCCGCGCATAGAGTTCCAGCAGTTGCGCAATGCCGACGCCACCGAGGCAGGCGCCGAGCAGCCCGCCCGTGTCGTTGACCGTCAGCCTGCCAGCGGCGTCGACCGGCACGACCTCCTTGCCCCGGTGAAATTCCCATTCGTACGGCCGTCCGGTCACGGGATCGCGGATCAGCACGCAACGGTGCCCGTCCGCGAGATCCCGAGGGTGGCGCGGTTCGCCATGACGCGCGACATAGGCCGCCGACGCGCAGGTCAGCACGCGTGTCTCGAGCAGCAGCCGCGCACGGTATGACGACGGTTCCGGCACGCCGAAACGCACCGCGACGTCGAACCCGTCGGTAACGAGATCGCCCATCCGGTCGCGCACGCTGATCTCGACGGACAGTTCGGGGAAGCGGTCGAGGAATTCGGCCATCCTCGGCGCCAGCACGTAGTGGCCGAAGGTGCCGTCCACGTTGACCCGCAGCCGCCCCCTGACACGCGCCCGGGAACGGCCGGCGTCGACCGCCGCCTCCTCGATGCCGGCCAGCAGCGGCGCGACGGCCTCGTAGAAGCGCCGCCCTTCGTCGGTCAACGTGATCGCGCGCGCCGTCCGGTTGAAGATCCGGATGCCGACGCGCTCTTCGAGCCGCGCGACCGCGCGGCTCACCGCCGGCTGCGTCAGCCCCATCGCCTCGCCCGCGCGCGCGAAGGTACCGGCCTCGATCACCGCCGAGAGCACGCCGATACCGCTCAGGAGCCTGCTGTCAAAGGCCATGAGACATACTTTCAGTCATTCTTGATCTGATCATTATTCATTATTTTTATTTACCGAGGAAGCCTACATTTGTCCTGTCGCCGGATCGCCCGGCACTCACGAACCAAGGAGCAGGACATGAGCACATCGGAAAAGGTCGCCCTCGTCACGGGCTCATCGCGCGGCATCGGCGCGGAAATCGCCCGCCGTCTCGCCCGGGACGGCTTCCGGGTCGTCGTGAACTACGCGGGCGGCGCGGGCCCGGCCCGGGAGGTGGTCGACGCGATCGCCGCCGACGGCGGCGAAGCCATCGCGGTGCAGGCTGACATCGCCGACCCGGCGGCGGTCGCCGCACTGTTCGACGCGGCCGAGCAGGCGTTCGGGCGCATCGACGTGGTCGTCAACAGCGCGGGTGTCATGAAGCTCGGGGCGATCGCCGACTATGACGACACCACGTTCGACCAGACCGTCGCGATCAACCTCAAAGGCACCTTCAACGTCAGCCGCGAGGCGGCAAAGCGCGTGCGCAACGGCGGCCGCATCGTCAACCTGTCGTCGACGATGGTCGGCGTGCGCCTGCCTACCTACGGCGTGTACGTCGCGACCAAGGCAGCCGTCGAAGGACTGACGCAGGTCCTCGCGCAGGAGATGCGCGGCCGCGGCATCAGCGTGAACGCCGTCGCGCCGGGGCCGGTCGCGACCGAGCTGTTCCTGGAGGGCAAGAGCCCCGAACTCGTCGATCGGCTGGCAAAGATGAATCCGCTCGAGCGGCTGGGCCAGCCCGGGGACATCGCCGGCGTCGTCGCATTCCTCGCCGGCCCCGACGGCGCGTGGGTCAACGGCCAGATCCTGCGCGCCAACGGCGGCATGTGCTGACGGACACCGATGAATCGCGCGAACAGGCCGCCCGCCGCGGCTCGCGCCAACCCGCTCGCAGGAGATCGATCATGAAGGAAGTCATACTCGTCACGGGCGCGTCCAGCGGCTTCGGCCTGCTGACAGCCCAGGCGCTCGCCCGCGCCGGCCATACGGTCTACGCGTCGATGCGCGAGAGCGCCGGCCGCAACGCGCCGCGCGTCGCCGCCATCGCCGACTACGCGCGGGAGCACGGCGTCGACCTGCGCACCGTCGAACTCGACGTCGGCGACGACGCATCCGTCGCTGCCGCGATCGAGCGCGTGATCGCGGACAACGGCCGCCTCGACGTCGTCGTCCACAATGCCGGCCACATGGTGTTCGGCCCGGCCGAAGCGTTCACGCCCGAACAACTGGCGCAACTCTACGACATCAACGTCGTGTCGACCCAGCGCGTGAACCGCGCTGCGCTGCCACACCTGCGCAGCCGCGGCCGCGGCCTGCTCGTGTGGGTATCGTCCTCGTCGGCGCGCGGCGGCATGCCGCCGTTCCTTGCGCCCTACTTCGCCGCGAAGGCCGCGATGGATTCGCTCGCGGTGTCCTATGCGGCCGAACTCGCGCGCTGGGGGATCGAAACGTCGATCGTCGTGCCGGGCGCGTTCACCCGCGGCACGAATCATTTCGCCCACGCGGGCAAGCCGGCCGACGCGGCGGTGCAGTCAGCGTACGACGACGGCCCGTACGCGGGCGTCGCCGAGCACGCGCTGAAGGGCCTTGCCGCACTCGAGCCCGCGGATGCCGATGCCGCCGCCGTCGCGACGGCAATCGTCGACATCGTCGGCGCGCCGTCCGGCACGCGCCCGTACCGCGTGTTCGTCGATCCGTCGCAGGACGGCGCGGAGGAGGTATTCCGCGTCGGCGATCGCATTCGCCGCGAGATGTTCAGGAACATCGGACTCGCCGACCTGCTTGCGCCCCGCATCGGCAACTGATCCGCCGCGCGCCGGGCCGGCCGGCGCGCCTCAGTCTCGCTCGCAGAACCCGAGGATTGCCGCCGCGACCGCCGCCGGCGCCTCCCGCTGCGGGAAGTGCCCCACACCGTCCAGCACCTGTCGCGCGTAGCGCCCCGTAAAGAACCGCTCGCGACCGGCCGAGCCGTCCGGGTGATTGCAGGTATCCGCGCCGCCATGCAGCACGAGCGTCGGCACCGCCAGCACCGGTGCCGGGTTCAGCCGCGCGTCGTCGTCCGCGTAGGCCGGCGTGCCGGGCGCGAAGCCCCAGCGCTGCCGGTACGAATGCAGCACGACGTCGATCCAGTCGGGTCCGTCGAACGCCACCGCGGAGGCCTCAAATTCCGCATCGCTGTACCAGCCCGGCGGCGACCACGTGTCCCACATCAGGCGTGCGAACGCGCGACGGTCGTCGCGCAACGCACTCTCCCCGCGCGGCGTCGCCATGAACCAGTGATACCAGTAGTTGCGCGCCTGCTGCAGCGACAGCGGCTGCGCGGGATCGTTGGTGCCGTAGCCGACCGACAGCATCACCAGGTGCGACGCGACGCCATCGCGCAACCCGCATGCGTTCGCGGCCGCGCGGGCGCCCCAGTCGTGCCCGACCAGCACGGGCCGCTCGAGGCCGAGCACGTCGGCGAATTCGAGCACGTCGCGCCCGAGCGCCGCGAGCTGGCCGCTGCGCGGCACCGTCGCGTCGCGAAAACGGGTCGGTGCGAAGCCGCGCAGCGCGGGCGCAAGCACGCGATAGCCGCGGACAGCAAGGGCTTCCGCCACAGCCTCCCAGCCGACCGGGCTATCCGGCCAGCCGTGCAGCAACACGGCCACGCGTTCGCCGCGCGGATTCCATTCGAGATAGGCGAGTTCGAGCGACGCGGTCGTCGCAAATCGATAAGCGGTCATCGTGCACTCCGGTGGGTCAGTCTGAAGGTCGATGGTAGAGCCGCTTCTAATCACGATTCGCGGAGTATCATGATCCATTCTTCGAATATTGCGTTGAATCGACCGATGGAACCGCCGACCGATCCCGCGTCGACCGCCCTCGACATCGCGCTGTTGCGCACCTTCCTCGAAGTCGTCGACAGCCGCGGCTTCGCGCCGGCCGCGGAACGCCTCGCGCTGACCCCGTCCGCGGTCAGCGGCCACATCAAGCGGCTCGAACAGGCGGCCGGCACGATGCTGCTCGCGCGCACCACGCGCCGTGTCGCGCTCACGCCGGCCGGCGACACGCTGTACGCGTACGCGCGCAACATCGTCGACATGGAGCGCGAAGTGCGCGCCCGGCTGCGCGGCGCGCCCGCGCACGGCCGGCTGCGCGTCGGTGCGTCGGAAGACTTCGCGGGCACGTGGCTGCCGCAGGTGCTGCGCACGTTCCGCGACAGCCATCCGCGCACGTCGATCGAGCTGAAGGTCGGGATCACCGCGTCGCTGCTGCGCGAGCAGACGGTGGGCCGGCTCGACGTCGTGTTCGGCAAGCAATGCCGGCGGGTCGACGCACCGGGCGAACTGCTGTGGGAAGAACCGCTCGTGTGGGCGTTCGCGTCGGATACGGCGCTCGACGCCGAAGGCCACGTGCCGCTCGCGCTGTTTCCGGAGCCGTGCGTGTATCGGGAAGCCGCGGTGTCCGCGCTCGCCGCCGCGCTGCGGCCATTCCGCGTGCTGTTCGAAAGCGGCAGCATGGCCGGCTGCATATCGGCCGCCCTCGCCGGCTTCGCGGTCACGGCACTCGCACGCAGCCAGCTGCGCGACGGCCTGCGCGCGTGCGGGCCGCACGACGGTCTGCCGGCGCTGCCGGCCGCACGTTTTTATGCGTTCGCGTCCAGGCCTGACGGCGCCGGCGCCGCGCTGATCGACGCGGTGCGGGCCACCGGGCGCACCCGGCAATTCGCCGCGCAGGCCGGCTGAACGCGCGCGCCGGCCGCCATACCTGTCGCATACCGCCGGCACCCGCCGATCGCCGTCAGCGCGTTCAGGCACTGCGCCCGTCTTCAGTCGCCGCTCGCGGTCGCACCCGTGTCGTGCAGCGCATCCGCCATCAGCTCCCCGAACCACTCGATGAACGCGTTGAGCCGCCGCGACCGGTGCCGGCGATGCGGATATACGGCCGACACGTCCATCGGCGCGGCCCGATGGCCGGGCATCACCTCGACCAGCGCGCCGCTGTCGAGCAGGTGCACGACGTCGAAGCGCGGAATCTGGATCAGCCCCATCCCGGCCATGCAGCTCGCGATATAGGTTTCGGCGTTGTTGACGATCACGCGGCTCGGCAGCGCCAGCGTGTGGCGCCCGCCGTCCGCGCAGTATTCCCAGCCGAGCTCGCGCCCGGTCGTCGGCGACGCATAGCCGATCGCCCAGTGCCCGTGCGCGAGCGCATCCGGATGCTCGGGCACGCCGCATTCGCGCAGGTAGTCGGGGCTCGCGCAGTTGATCAGCGCGAACTGCCCGAGCGGCCGCACGACGAGACTGCTGTCCGCGAGCCGCCCGACCCGGATCGCGCAGTCGACACCTTCCTGCACGAGATCGATCGAGCGGTCCGTCGAGCCGAGCGACAGTTGCAGCTTCGGGTGGCGGCGAAACAGCGACGGCAGTGCCGGCGCGATCACGCGGCGCGCGATCCGGCTCGGCACATCGACGTTCAGCCGCCCGATCACGTCGCGATCGCGGCGCCGGAACAGCCGGTCGAGTTCGTCGGCTTCCGCGAGCAGGCGCCGGCCGCGCTCGAGCAGCAGCGCGCCGTCGGCGGTCAGCTGGACCTGCCGCGTCGTGCGGTGCAACAGGCGCGTGCCGAGCGCCGTCTCGAGCTGCTGGACAGCAGCCGACACGGTCGCGCGCGGCACGTCGAGCGCATGCGCGGCCTTGATGAAGCTGCCCATCTCGGCAACCTGAAGGAAGATTCTGACCTGGTCCAGCTTGTCCATCGGCAGGCGGAAAACGTGGGTTCAGACGCCCGTCACCGGCCACTGCCTCGCGTCGCGGCAGATCCCGGCGGCACAGACGAAACGGGCGCGCGGCTTCGTGCCCGCGCGCCCGTCCATTGTCCATGCAAACGGTCCATTGCGGGCCGCCGCACGCACGCGACGCCCCCTGCACGGCCCGTTACTTGGTCGTATAGCCGCCGTTGATCAGGATCGTCTGGCCGGTGATCCACCAGCCGTCGGTCACGAGATGGCGGATGAACGGCACGACGTCCTCGATGTCGGTGAGGCCCGTCTTGCTGAACGGCGACAGCGCGGCCGCCGTCTTGTGATACGCGACCGCGTCGGCGCCTTCGGCCGGATAGAAGAACGGCGTGTCCATCGGACCCGGCCCGACCGCCGTCACCGAGATGCCGCGCGCGCCATACTCCTTCGACGCGGCGCGCGTGAAGTGCTCGACCGGCGCCTTCGACCCTTCGTAGGCCGCATAGAACGGCGTGAACGCGCCAAGCAGCGACGTCACGAGCGTGACGAGCTTGCCGTGATCCTCGAGGTGCCGCCCCGCTTCCTTGATGAAGAAGAACGCCGACTTGCTGTTCACCGCGAACATCTCGTCGTATTCGGCCTCCGAGATTTCGGTGAATGGCTTCTTCAGCACCTTGCCGACAGTGTTGATCGCGATGTCGATCTTGCCGAAGCGCTGCTTCGCGTCGTCGAACAGCTTCTCGACCGCGGCGGCCGTCGTCAGGTCGGCCTGGAACGTCGCGGCTTGCGCGCCGGCCGCGCGCACGGCGGCGGCCGTCTCTTCCGCCTGCGCCTGCGACGCCGCGCTGTTGTAGTGAATCGCCACCGCCTTCGCACCGTGGCCGGCCAGGTCCCGGGCGATCAGGCCGCCGAGATTCTTGGCGCCGCCTGCGATCAGGACGACCTTGTCTGCGAGCGTGTGAGTAGCCACGGTTGACTCCTTTTAGCGTTGAATGAAGCTAGGAGTGTAGGCACGTGCGACGCGACGGTCAGCCGGGCGCGGCTGGATGGATTATCCAGAAAAACGATCCAATCACGAGGCCGGAACGGTGGCCTGCCCCACCGACGACCACCGCGAAATGTGCTCGATGCGGCATGACCCGATGCACGGCCGCCGGGTCGCGCGGGTCAGCGTGCGTACAGCACCGCGTCGATCTTGCCGAGCAGCCACTGCATGCCGGCCAGATGCTGCTGGTCGTGGCTGCACAGGTAGTGAAGGAGGCCGCGCACGGTCAGCGCACCGTAGCCTTCGAACTCGCCGGTACGTGCAAGCTGCGCGGGCGTGAGGCGTGCCACGAGGTCGAGCGTCTCGCGCCGTGCGTCGCGAATCGCCGCGAGCACGCCGGATGCATGCGCGGCGTCGTAGCGGCGTTCGAGCGCAAGCGCGTCGCCGTCGACCGACACGAGCAGCGGGTGATCTTCGTCGAGCATCCGCCGCAGCCGCACGTGGTAGCCGTCGATCTCGATGTCGCGCACGTGGCAGAGCTGCCCGAGCGGCGAGAAGTGCTCGCTCGGGATTCCGCTCCAGTCGTCGGGGGTCCAGCTCGCATAACCGTCCGGCACGGCGGCGAAATGGGCTTCGAGCTGGCGGGGAAAATCGGCGAGTGCATCGAACGTCATCGGATTCATGCGGCAAACCTCGTGTCGGATGAAGGCCGCGGCAGCCCGGGCACCGGCCTGCCGCCGCCGTGGCACGACTTCGCGCTGAAGCCGTACGCCCCTTGCCTGCGATGCCTGTCGGTCGCGAAGCATGAACGCGCGCGGCGCTCCGGCAGCTTACCAGCGCGGACGGGTTCGTGCCGCTGCCGGCACGCCGCTTGATAGAATGCGCGCGCTATGGATCTCGAAAGCATTCTCTACACGCAGGGCTTCGGCTCGCGCCGCCAATGCCGCGGCCTGATCGAAACGGGTCGCGTCACCGTCGCGGGCGCGAGCGCGACCGACCCTGACGCGTCGTTCGACACCGACGGTCTCGTGTTCACGGTCGACGACACCGCCTGGCCGTTCCACGCCCGCGCGTATCTCGCGCTGAACAAGCCGGCCGGCTACGAGTGTTCGCGCGAGCCGCAACACCACGCGAGCGTGTTCAGCCTGCTGCCCGCGCCGCTCGTCGCACGCGGCGTGCAGTGCGTCGGCCGCCTGGACCAGGACACGACGGGCCTGCTGCTGCTGTCCGACGACGGCCAGTTCGTGCACGCGTACACGTCGCCGAAGCGCAAGGTGCCGAAGACCTACGTCGCGACCGTGCGCCACCCGCTCGACGACGCCCAGCTGGACGCGCTGCGCGCCGGCGTGCAGCTCCACGGCGAGCCGAAGCCCATCGCGGCGGTCGCCGCCGACGCGCGCGACACGCGCGCGCTCGCGCTGACCGTCCTCGAAGGCAAATATCATCAGGTGAAACGCATGGTCGCCGCGGCCAGCAACCGGGTCGAGGCGCTGCACCGCGAAAGCATCGGCGGCTTCACGCTGCCGGACGACCTGGCGCCCGGCGCGTGGCTCTGGCTCGGGGAAAGCGACCTTTCAGCCCTGCGCAATCCCGTCAAAACCCTGTAAGGGAAAATCCGCACGACCGTTCGGTGTCCGGCCGCATCGCGGCCGCAGCATCCCCCGCTATACTGAAATCACAAGCTGTACGAGCAGCGATGCAGGGGAGACATCATGAACCTCAACCATTCTTTCGAACTGTCGTACGTGACGATCGCGTTCGCGGTCGCGGGTGCTCTCGTGATCGGCGGGCTGCTGGCCGCGATGCACATGAAGCACAAATATCATCCGAACCTGATCGGCGCACTGATCGGCGCGTTGCTGTGCTTCCTGCTGATCGAGGCGTTACCGGCGCTGACCTGACGTGCGGCCCGGCACGAGCGTTTGAAGGAATTCGTCTACGGTCGGATAGCGCAACGTCACGCACAATTCGGCCTTGAGCCGGGCATTGGACAGGCGCCGCGACTCGCGCATGAACGACAGGAGCGACGGCTCGAGCTGATGCTCGGCGTCCGCGCGGTTGATGCGCGGCGGCAGCGGCAGGCCGAACACCCGCGCGACCCGGTCGAAATACTCCCCCATCCGCAGTTCGCTGTCGTCCGACGCGTGCACGGCGCGCGCCGGCTTGCCGCGCACGGCCGCGCGGCGCAGGATCGTTGCGAGATCGTCCGCATGGATGTGGTTCGTGTAGACGTCGTCGGCCGGCTCGAGCGCCGGCGTGCCGCGCTCGAGCCGCGCGAGCGGCAGCCGGTTCGCCGCGTAGATGCCGGGAATGCGCACGATGCGCGCGGACAGCACGCCGCGCACCGTCGCCGCCCGCAGTTGACGTTCGGCCGACACGCGCCGGAACGCGCGCGGATTCGCGGGGCGCAGCGGCTGCGTTTCATCGATTCGCGCCCCGCCGCAATCGCCGTATACGCCCGTCGTGCTGGCGTAGACGAGCGTCGGTGCGCGAAGGGCGTCGGGTACAATACGCGCTGCCCGCCCCGGCACGCCGGCCTGTCGGGTCGCGGCGCGCAGCGTGCGAAGCCGGCCGACCGAAGACACCGACGGTGTGCAGGGTCGCCGTGCAGGCACGGACAATGCGGCGATCAGCGCACGGGTGCGGCGATCGTCGCGGCCGTCGGATTGCGGCGGCGCGAGATGCAGGATCGTGCGGGCGAGCCCCGCGATCCGTCCGAGCGTCGCCCGGCGATCGAGGTTGCCGACGATCGGCGTCGCGCCTGCCGCGCGCAATTCGTCGCGGCGGCCCGGATGGCTCGTCAGCGCGACGATGCGCAGGTTGCGGCGCGCGTCGCACCATTGCGCCACGCAGCGCAGGCCGACGTCGCCGCAGCCGACGATCAGTGCGCGCGGCCGGCGCAGGTTTCGAGTCGCGATCATGTTGGTTGCGAAATCAGTAGCCACCGTTGCGCGGCGCGCAACGGGCTTGCATTGTAGCTGCCGTGCGCGACATGCACGGTCCCCCACATTTTGTTCTTTTTGGTTCTATGGCATTCAACGTTACTCTCAAGCAAAGCGGCCGGCAGTTCCAGGTCGAGTCGGACGAAACCGTGCTGGCGGCGGCGCTGCGCCAGAACGTCCATCTGCCGTACGGGTGCAAGAACGGCGCGTGCGGCTCCTGCAAGGGCCAGATCGTGTCGGGCCAGATCGAACAGGGCCCGCACGCCGCGTCGGCACTGTCCAACGACGAACGCACGCGCGGGCTCGCGCTGCTGTGCTGCTCGAAGGCGCAATGCGACCTCGAGATCGACGTGCGTGAAATCGCCGGCGTCGACGGCGTGCAGGTGAAGAAGCTGCCGTGCCGGATCGCGGCGCTCGAGCGCCGCGCCGACGACGTGATGGTCGTGAAGCTGCAACTGCCCGCCAACGAGCGCCTGCAATACCTCGCGGGCCAGTACGTCGAGTTCATCCTGAAGGACGGCTCGCGCCGCAGCTATTCGATGGCGAACGCGCCGCACGAGGAAGGCCCGATCGAGCTGCACATCCGCCACATGCCGGGCGGCAAGTTCACCGACCACGTGTTCGGCGCGATGAAGGAGCGCGACATCCTGCGCTTCGAAGGCCCGCTCGGCACGTTCTTCCTGCGCGAGGATTCCGACAAGCCGATCGTGCTGCTCGCGTCGGGCACCGGCTTCGCGCCGATCAAGGCGATCATCGAGCACGTGAAGCATTCGGGCATCACGCGCCCGATGACGCTCTACTGGGGCGCCCGCCGCAAGAAGGACATCTACCTCGGCGAGCTCGCCGAGCAATGGGCGCGCGAGATCCCGAACTTCAATTACGTGCCGGTGCTGTCCGAGCCGGACGACGCCGACCAGTGGACCGGCCGCACCGGCTTCGTCCACCGCGCGGTGATCGAGGACCTGCCCGACCTGTCGGGTCACCAGGTGTACGCATGCGGCGCGCCGGTGATGGTCGAATCCGCGCAGCGCGACTTCACGCAGCACCACGCGCTGCCGGCCGACGAGTTCTACGCGGACTCATTCACGAGCGCCGCCGACCTCGCGCATCCGGTCTGAGCACCGGGCGCGCCCGCGCCCCGCTGCGCGCCGCCGTGTCACATCCGTGGCATCGCGGCGGTTTACAGTGGGGTGCGGGATGCCTTATGCTTGCGCACATGAACCGCTTCCTGTCCGCCCTTCGACGTCGCCGCTCGCCGCTCCGCCCGGATGCCGCCGGCTCGTCACGGACTCGCGCGTAACCCTCCTCCGCTTCACCGGTTACGCACAAGCTGTTCGACCCACCAGCCACGGCCTTCCGTGGCTTTTTTATTGCCCGTTTCCCTTTCAACGCCCGCTGGAGTCTGCTGCCATGCCCCTGAACGATTACCCGATCGACTCGCTGATGTACATCACGAACCGCCCCGACATCGTGTTTACGCACGGCAAGGGTTCGTGGCTCTACGATCACACGGGCAGGCGCTATCTGGACTTCATCCAGGGCTGGGCCGTCAACAGCCTCGGCCACTGCAACGATGGCGTGGTCGAAGCGCTGAAGAACCAGGCAGAAAAGCTGCTGAACCCGTCGCCGGCGTTCTACAACGAGCCGATGGCGAAGCTCGCGGGGCTGCTCACGCAGCACAGCGTGTTCGACAAGGTGTTCTTCACGAACAGCGGCGCCGAGGCGAACGAAGGCGCGATCAAGCTCGCCCGCAAGTGGGGCCGCAAGTTCAGGAACGGCGCGTACGAGATCATCACGTTCGACCACAGCTTCCACGGCCGCACGCTCGCGACGATGTCGGCCAGCGGCAAGCCGGGCTGGGACACGATCTACGCACCGCAGGTGCCGGGCTTCCCGAAGGCCGAGCTGAACGACATCAATTCGGTCGAGAAGCTGATCACCGGCAAGACCGTCGCGGTGATGCTCGAGCCGATCCAGGGCGAAGGCGGCGTGATTCCGGCGACGCGTGAGTTCATGCAGGCGCTGCGTGCGCTGACGAAGCAGCACAACCTGCTGCTGATCGTCGATGAGGTGCAGAGCGGCTGCGGCCGCGCCGGCACGCTGTTCGCATACGAGCTGTCCGGCATCGAGCCGGACATCATGACGCTCGCGAAGGGCATCGGCGGCGGCGTGCCGCTCGGCGCGCTGCTGTCGAAGGCCGACGTCGCGGTGTTCGAGGCCGGCGACCAGGGCGGCACGTACAACGGCAACCCGCTGATGACGGCGGCCGGCTATTCGGTGATCTCGCAGCTCGTCGCGCCGGGTTTCCTCGAAGGCGTGCGCGCGCGCAGCGAATACCTGAAGCGCAAGCTGCTCGAGCTGTCGGAGGAGCGCGGCTTCGAGGGTGAACGCGGCGAAGGCCTGCTGCGCGCGCTGCTGCTCGGCAAGGACATCGGCCCGCAGATCGTCGAGAAGGCGCGCGACATGCAGCCCGACGGCCTGCTGCTGAACGCGGCGCGCCCGAACCTGCTGCGCTTCATGCCCGCGCTGAACGTGACGACCGACGAAATCGACCAGATGATGGCGATGCTGCGGTCGATCCTCGACACGCTCTAAGGAGACCGCCGCGATGGATGCCGCTGCCGATGCCGTCGCCATCCGCCCGTTCGAACGCGCCGACACCGATGCCGTGCTGGCAGTCTGGCGCGACGCGTTCCCGCAGTACGACGAAGCCGGCGCGCCGCCGCACCGCGATCCGCTGCGATCGATCGAGCTGAAGCTCGCGACGCAGCCGGAGCTGTTCTTCGTCGCGACCTGCGGCGCGCGGGTCGTCGGCACGCTGATGGCGGGCTTCGACGGACATCGCGGCTGGCTCTACTCGTTCGGCGTGTCGAACGACGCGCGGCGACTCGGCATCGGCCGCGCGCTGATCGCGCATGCGGAACGCGCGCTCGCCGCGCGCGGCTGCCTTAAGATCAATCTGCAGGTGCTGCCCGGCAACGACGATGCGTGCTGCTTCTATGCGGCGCTCGGCTATCGCGTCGAGGCGCGCATCTCGTTCGGCAAGACGCTGCCGGCCGCGTGACGCCGCCGGCGGCCGCCGCCCTCAGCGCGTGATCGGCCCCGCGCCCGGCAGCGGGTTGCCGAGCGCGTCGGTCGGCACGGCCTGCTGCTCGAACGCCGCGAAATACGCGGCCCATTGCGACTCGCTCACGCGCACGATCAGCGCGCCGTCCTGCCACACGTCGTTGTGATCGTTGTGGTCATCGCCCGCGCGGTGCAGGTAGTTCGAGCCCGTCGAACCCTGGTTCATGTGCGTGTCGTGGATGCCGTTGCCTTCCCGATACGTGCGGCCGAACACGACGACGTCGAGCCCCTGCGACTGCGCGGCATTGACGAGCCGCAGCAGCGACGGGATCGGCTCCGCGTTCTCGGTGCCGTCCATCACCGCGCTCGCGCGCCATGCGCCCGTCTCGTTCAGGATGTCGCCGCGCAGATAGTCGAGCGCCGGCAGCGCGGCTTGCCCGGTGAGATCCGTGTAGCCTTCGGCCGCGGCCGCGAGCGTCGCCGTGACCGGATGGTGGAAATCGTAGACGAGCTTGTAGTTCAGCAGGTCGTCCGCGTCGTTGGTGCCGACGTTGATCGCGACGTCCCAGTCGCCCGCCGGCAACGCGAGCGTCAGGTGGATGTGATACTGGATCTCGCCGCCGTGCGGCGAGCCCTTCAGCTTCGCCACCGACGTCACCTTCGCCTTCACGAAACCGTAGTCCAGACTCATGCGTGCTCTCCGTGCCCGATGGATCGATCATGCTACGCAGCCCGCGTGTCGGTTTGCGGACGGCCGGTGGCGGACGGCCTTTACGCTACCGGGTCCCGCACCGCATGGCCGGCGTCACTGTCGAATGAATGGAGTCGCATCCGCGCGCACCGTTCGCCGCCGCGCGCGCCACACGAAAAAAAGGCTGTCACGGCATCCCGTGACAGCCTTTCGACAGCCCTTGCGCGGCACGCCGGCATCCGCCGTCGCGCCGCACCGGGCCCGCTCATTCACCCAGATACGCGGCCCGCACCTTCGGATCATCGAGCATCTGCTTCGCATCGCCTTCCATCGTGACCGTACCCGAATCCATCACGTAGCCGCGATCGGCCGCCTGCAGCGCCAGACGTGCGTTCTGTTCGACGAGCAGCACCGTGATGCCCTCCTTCGAGATCTCGCGCACCACTTCGAAGATCTTCTCGAC
>NZ_QTPQ01000033.1:0-100690 GCF_003853425.1 Burkholderia sp. Bp9140 | reverse complement strand
GCCACCGTCTCCGCAACCCCCTTTGTGAAAATATTTTGAAAAAGCCCCCGTGCGCTGCCGCGCACGGGGGCTGGGGTTCGATGAAATACACACCGCTCGCGATCCTGAAGCAGCCGGCAGATCGTCTCCCTCCATATATATGGCGATGTCACTTGCCGCCGGCTGCGGCCTGCAGCGACTCCACCGGCACTGCGTCGGCCATCGCCGTGTAACCGGCGTCACTCGGGTGAATGCCGTCGCCACTGTCATATCGGCGCTGCAGAACACTCGGGCGCGTGGGGTCGCGCAGTATCGCGTCGAAGTCGACCACGCCGTCGAAACCGCTGCCACCCCGAATCCACCGGTTCACCTCGAGCCGGATCGTCTCGCGCCCGGCCGGCAACGCCGCGGGCGTAAGTGTCGCGCCGAAGACCTTCACCCCCTGGCGGTGCGCGGCCTCGATCAACCGGCGATAGCCGTCGATCAACGCCGCGGCCGTGACCTGCGTATGCGGATTGTCGCAATCGAGCCCCGCACGCGGCGGCATGGCCGCAAAGTTGATGTCGTTGATGCCGATCAGCACGATCGCCGCCTTCACCCCCGCGCGCGACAGCGCGTCGCGCTCGAACCGCGACGCCAGCGACGTGCCATAGCACGCCGAATCGCTGAGCAACCGGTTGCCGCTGATCCCGAGATTCACCACGCCAAGCGGATCCGGACCTGCCGCGGCCAGCCGGTGCGCCAGCGCGTCCGGCCAGCGACGGTTGCGGTTCAGGCTCGAGCGCAGCCCGTCGGTAATCGAATCACCGATCGCCGCGACACTCGCCCGCGCAGCACCCGCCTCGACGGCCAGTTCCGTCACCCACGCATACTGGGTAAAGCGCGTGCGAAATGCGCCAGCGCCCGGATCGCTCACGTGATCACCCGGCGCCGATACGTAGTTGAGCTGGTTCGACACACGGTGCCACACGGTCATCCGCTGGTTCGCGCCCATCCGCAGACTGATCGCATACGGCCGCCCGGCCGTCACGTCGATTGCCACCGGGTCGCTTTCGAGCTCCTGGCCCGGCACGAGCGTCACCGACGCCTTGCCGCCGAAGCGCACGCCGGCGCTCGCCCCGTCGGCAAGCGCCGCGCCGTCTCCCGCACGCGCCAGACCGGCGGCCTCGATCACCAGCGGCGCGCGACCATATGCATTGCTCACGCGAAGCCGCGCGGCACGTCCCGATACCGTCGGATAGACGATCTGCCGGACGGTCCGCCCAGCCACGTCGGGCGCGCGATAGAGCGGTGGCGGCGCAGCCAGGTCGGGAATCGGCTGCAACGCAGTCGCCCATGCGGCGACCCACCCGGCCGGAGCGGCCGAGGCCGCGACCGGCGACAGGAAAACGGACGCGCCCAGCACGGTCGCGACGAAACTGCTTCGAAATGACATCGGCGAAATCCCCATCGGAAAGCGGGCATTGTGCCGCAGAAGCCGCCCGTCTCACGCGCCGGACCACCTCCCACGCCAGCGATTGCACCCCGACGCCCCTCGTTTACCCGCGTCTCGCCGCAAATCGGCAAGAAATTTATTAACCGACCGGTCGGTTGGTTTATACTTCGCACACATTCAACCGGACGAGAACCTCCGCCATGTACACGCAATCCCTCGACATCCCCGGCAACGTCGCGCCGCTCGACGCCACCGCCGAGTCGCCCGAGCAAGCGCGGTTCGACGCGGTCATGGCCGCGGACGGCAAGATCGAACCGCAGGACTGGATGCCCGACGCCTATCGCAAGACGCTGGTTCGCCAGATCTCGCAGCACGCGCACTCGGAAGTCGTCGGCATGCTGCCGGAAGGCAACTGGATCTCGCGCGCGCCGAGCCTGAAGCGCAAGGCGATCCTGCTCGCGAAGGTCCAGGACGAAGCCGGCCACGGCCTCTATCTATATAGCGCAGCCGAAACGCTCGGCGTATCGCGCGATTCGCTGATCGACGCGCTGCACGCCGGCAAGGCGAAATACTCGAGCATCTTCAATTATCCGACGCCGACCTGGGCCGACGTCGGCGTGATCGGCTGGCTCGTCGACGGTGCCGCGATCATGAACCAGATCCCGCTGTGCCGCTGCACGTACGGCCCGTACGCACGCGCGATGATCCGCGTGTGCAAGGAAGAGTCGTTCCACCAGCGCCAGGGCTTCGATGCGCTGCTGTCGATGATGAAGGGTACCGACGCGCAGCGCGCGATGGTCCAGCAGGCGGTGAACCGCTGGTGGTGGCCGGTGCTGATGATGTTCGGCCCGAGCGACGCCGATTCGGTCCACAGCAACCAGTCCGCGAAATGGGGCATCAAGCGGATCACGAACGACGACCTGCGGCAGAAGTTTGTCGACGCGACGGTCGACCAGGCAAAGGTGCTCGGCGTGACGCTGCCCGACCCGGACCTGAAATGGAACGACGCGCGCGGCCACCACGACTACGGCGCGATCGACTGGGATGAGTTCTGGCGCGTGGTCAACGGCGACGGCCCGTGCAACAAGGAACGCCTCGCGACCCGCGTGAAGGCGCACGACGATGGTGCGTGGGTGCGCGAAGCCGCGCTCGCGCACGAAGCGAAGCGCCGCGCCCGCGCCGAACAGCACGCCGCCTGAGCGGCAACCATCGAATTCAGGATTCAGGAGAAAGTGATGAACAAGGAATGGCCGATCTGGGAAGTGTTCGTGCGCAGCAAGCAGGGCCTCGATCACAAGCATTGCGGCAGCCTGCACGCCGCCGACGCGTCGATGGCGCTGCGCATGGCGCGCGACGTCTACACGCGCCGCCAGGAAGGCGTGAGCATCTGGGTGGTGCCGTCGTCGGCGATCACCGCGTCGGATCCGGCCGAAAAGGCCGAGCTGTTCGAACCGGCAGGCGACAAGATCTACCGTCACCCGACGTTCTACACGCTGCCCGACGAAGTCAACCACATGTAACGCCCGCGCCATGACGATCACACCCGAACACCTCTCCTACGTGCTGCGCCTCGCGGACAATGCGCTGATCCTCGGTCAGCGCAACGCCGAATGGTGCGGCCACGGCCCGATCCTCGAGGAAGACATCGCGCTCACCAACATGAGCCTCGACCTCATCGGCCAGGCCCGCATGCTGTATACGCACGCAGCCGAACTCGAGCGCCAGCTCAACGGCGCGGCGAAGACGGAAGACGATTACGCGTACTTCCGCCCCGAGCGCGAGTTCGCGAACTTCACGCTCGCCGAGCTGCCGCACTACGGCCCGATCGCCGGCACCGCGCACGCCGACAAGGACTACGCGGTGACGATCGTGCGCAACTTCCTCTACACGACGCTGATGCTGCACGTGTGGACGGCGCTCGAAACGTCGACAGACGCGCAGCTCGCCGCGATCGCCGCGAAATCGGTGAAGGAGACCCGCTATCACGTGCAGCACGCACGCGAATGGCTGGTGCGCCTCGGCGACGGCACCGACGCATCGCATTGCCGCGCCCAGGCCGCGCTCGACTACCTGATTCCGTACACGCGCGAATTCTTCGCGGCCGATGCAATCGACGACGCGGTCGCCGCACCGGGCATCGGCCCCGCACCGGCCGCGCTCGAAGCCGCATGGCGCGCGGACGTGGACGATGCGCTCGCGGAGGCGACGCTCGACCTGCCGGCGCCCGTGCAGCACGTGACGACCGGCAAGCAGGGCGAGCACTCGGAGCACATGGGCTACCTGCTCGCGGAAATGCAGAGCCTCGCGCGCCAGCACCCCGGCGCGACCTGGTAACCGGCCGACCCAACGGAGCCCGACGATGTCCGTCCAGACCGCCGCCCCCGCCGACGCCGCGCCCGCCGCGCATCGCAACGATCCGTTGCTCGCGCGCGCGTGGGACGTGCTCGAAGCGGTGCCCGATCCTGAAATCCCGGTCGTGTCGATCCGCGAGCTCGGCATCCTGCGCGACGTCCGTCGCGCAGACGACGGCCTGCTCGAAGTCGTGATCACGCCGACCTACTCCGGCTGCCCGGCCATGTCGCAGATCGCCGAGGACATCGCCGCCGCGCTGCAGGCCGCCGACCTGCCGCCGCACCGGATCGCGACGGTGCTCGCGCCCGCGTGGACGACCGACTGGATCACGCAGGAAGCGCGCGACAAGCTGCGCGCATACGGCATCGCGCCGCCCGTCGGCCAGTGCGGCCGCGCCGCGCCGCGGGAAAACGTCGTGCGTTTCGTGCCGCGGCCCGTCGCGGCGCCCGTTTGCCCGCGCTGCGGCTCCGCCCGCACCGAGCGTCTCGCGCAATTCGCGTCCACGGCCTGCAAGGCGCTGTACCGCTGCGTCGACTGCCGCGAACCCTTCGACTACTTCAAACCTTACTGAGATGAAACAGCCCCCACGCTCTCTTCGTTCGCCTGGGGGGGCGCAGCCCCCCCATCCCCCGGAAGCAGATCCGTCGCGCGCAGCGGCCCGGCGGGGGTCGTCGTCGACCCCGCAATTTCACCCGCTGCGTATCCGCGACGTGCGGCCCGAGACCGCCGACGCCGTTACCGTCTCCTTCGACGTGCCGCCTGAGCTGCGCGACGCGTACCGCTTCACGCAGGGCCAGTTCGTCACGCTGAAGACCCACATCGACGGCGAGGAAACGCGCCGCTCGTACTCGATCTGCGTCGGCACGACCGACTACGACCGCGACGGCGAACTGCGCATCGGCATCAAGCGCGTGCGCGGCGGCCGCTTCTCGAACTTCGCGTTCGACACGCTCGAGCCGGGCCACACGATCGACGTGATGACGCCGGACGGCCGCTTCTTCACGCACCTGAACGCCGACCACGGCAAGCAGTACGTCGCGTTCTCCGGCGGGTCGGGCATCACGCCGGTGCTCGCGATCGTGAAGACGACGCTCGAACTCGAACCGCGCAGCACCTTCACGCTGATCTACGGCAACCGCAGCGTCGACGCGATCATGTTCGCGGAGGAACTCGAAGACCTGAAGAACCGCTACATGAACCGCTTCGTCCTGTATCACGTGCTGTCGGATGACCAGCAGGACGTCGAGCTGTTCAACGGTGTGCTCGACCAGGCGAAATGCGCGGAATTCCTCGCCACGCTGACGCCGGCCGACACGATCGACGAAGCGTTCATCTGCGGCCCCGCGCCGATGATGGATGCGGCCGAAGCCGCGCTGAAGGCAGCCGGCGTGCCGCAGGCGAAGGTGCACGTCGAGCGCTTCGGCACGCCGCTGCCGCAGGCCGGCGCGCCCGTCGTCGAGATCACCGACCAGACGCCGGCCGCCGACCTCGAAATCGTGCTCGACGGCAAGAGGCGCAAGCTGCGCCTGCCGTACGAAGGCGTGAGCCTGCTCGACATCGGCCTGCGCGCGGGCCTCGCGCTGCCGTACGCGTGCAAGGGCGGCGTGTGCTGCACGTGCCGGGCGAAGGTGGTCGAAGGCGAAGTCCGGATGGAGAAGAACTACACGCTCGAGGAACACGAAGTGAAGGACGGCTTCGTGCTCACGTGCCAGTGCCACCCGATCAGCGACAAGGTCGTCGTGAGCTTCGACGAGCGTTGAGCGGCGTCGTACCGGCGCGGTGCGCCGGTTTCTCGTCGTCACACATCTCGCTTACACTAGGGGCCGCCGGCCGGCTGGACGTCATCACGTCCGCCCGGCCGGCGGTTTTCTTTTGTTGATGACAGGCCGATGAGTACCATTCACGTGATTCAGGGCGGCACCGCCGCCGCGTCGCTGCGCGAGGCTCTCGCGCAAGCCGGACGCGACGAGCGCGTCGTCGGGTTGCTCGACGATCTCGCGGTCGGGCCGCTGAAGGGTGCCGACGAGACGCCCGACACACGCGCCGCGTTCTGGCAGCGCGTGCTCGGCGACCAGATTCCCGACTGGAACGCGGAAATCGAAGGCGAGTTCGCCCGGCTCGACCAGCTCGCGACGGAGTCGGGCCAGGTGGTCGTCTGGCACGCGCCGAGCGTCGGCGACAAGCTGCTGCTGCGCCGCGTCGCCTATCACCTGCGCAACGTGCCGCAGCGGCTGAACGAGGTGCGGCTGTCGGCCGCCGATCTCGACGCGCCGCAGCGCGCGGCGCTGGCCCGCACCGACCTCGCATGTTCGACGGGGATGTTCTCGCCCGCGGCGCTCGCCCGGAAACGGCCGGCGGCCGCACCGATCTCGGTACTGCGCATCGGCCGCCTCGCGCTCGAATGGCAGGAGGCGAAGCACCTGAATGCCGAGTTGCGCTACTGGGTCAGCAATACGATCAAGAGCGGCCATTATGCAGACCTCGATGCGCTGATCGTCGCACACGCGGAAACCGGCTGGCTGCCCGCGCGACGCATCGTCGGCGGCATCATGGCCGGCGCCGACCGCGGCGGGCTGTTCGTCAGCGACTCGATCGCCTGGTGGCGCTGCCGCGAACTCGCGGCGGCCGGCCGGCTCGAGCTGCAGGACGACGCGCCGGCCGCCCTCTCTTCCACGCAGATGCGCGCGGCTGCCGCGCCTCGCTAACGCTACTTCTTTCGCATTCGACCATGGCCCGTACCCGAGCGCCCGACCACGAATCCCAGCGCGAGCAGATCCTCGATCTCGCCGCCGAGAAATTCGCGCAGACGAGCTATCCGAGCACGTCGATGTCCGATCTCGCGACCGCGAGCGGCACGTCGAAGGCACGTCTCTATCACTATTACGAGAGCAAGGAAGCGATCCTGTTCGATCTGCTCGACCGCTACACGAAGCGGTTGATGCTGATCATCGCCGAGGTCGAGGGCGCGAGCCAGCGGCGCGGCCTCAGCGAGCGCGACGCGTTCGCCGAACTGGTGCGCGCGTTCCTCGCCGAGTACGAGACGTCGCACAGCCGCCACGTCGCGCTGCTCAACGACGTGAAGTATCTCGAGGATGCGCAGCGCGAAATCGTGCTCGACCGCCAGCGCGACATCGTCGCGGCATTCGCGCGCCAGCTCGCGCGCGCCTACCCGGAGCGGATCTCGAAGGACAACCAGACATCGGTCACGATGATGGTGTTCGGGATGATCAACTGGACGTTCACGTGGCTCAAGCCGGGCGGCCGCCTCGGCTACCGCGACTTCGCCGAACAGGTGATCGACCTGATGGAGCACGGGCTGTCGTCGGGCGCGTGATTGCCGCGCAGCAGCACGCGTTGTGCGGCGGGCACACTGCGACAGGCCGCCGCGCATTTCATATGATGAATTTTTAATCCGTTATAAATCAAACAGATAGAGAATGAAGTAAGCGGATTTAGAATTTCCCCTCAGCACAAATAACGTCAAATACGGGTTTTCCCCAACCCCACTCGGGTAGAATGCTGTTGCATCGCACAAGACGTTTGTGCAGTTACACACTGAGGAACCCACGATGAACACGCAATTCGACCGCCGTGCCGATGCTGTCGGCCACGCCGGTACTGCGCCGGTTCTCGTCAGGGAACTGGCTTCCAAAGACCGTGAGCGAATGCTCACCCACTTTCTCTCGCTCAACGAAGAGGACCGCCTGCTGCGCTTCGGCCAGATGGTGCCCGACCACGTGATCGAGAACTATGTCCGCACGATCGACTTCGGCCGCGATACCGTGTTCGGCGTGTTCGACCATGCGCTCGAACTGCTTGGCGTCGGCCACCTGGCGTACCTGCCCGCCGAAGGCGACACGCGCACGGCGGAATTCGGCGTGTCGGTGCTCGAAAGCGCCCGCGGCCGCGGCGTCGGCTCGAAGCTGTTCGAGCGCGCAGCGATCCGCAGCCGCAACACCCGCGTGACGATGCTGTACATGCATTGCCTGTCGCGCAACGCGACGATGATGCACATCGCGAAGAAGTCCGGGATGCGGATCGAATACGCATACGGCGAAGCCGATGCGTACCTGTCGCTGCCGCCGGCCGACCACTCGACGATCCTCGCCGAGATGCTGCAGGAACAGGCTGCGGTATTCGACTATGCGTTGAAGCGCCAGGCGCACCGCACGTCGAAGTTCATCGAATCGCTGATGCCCGCCGCGCTGACGGCGTGACATCGGCCGACCGGGCGCCCCGCGGAGCGCCCGGCCCGCGTTCCTTTCTCCCATTCCCGGCATCGCACGCTAGCGCACCGACCGGATCGGCAACGCCGTCGTCTCCTTGAAGCACTCGAGCGAGAAGCTCGTCTTCACGTCGATCACGGACGGATGGTGCAGCAAATGCTCCTGCACGAAGCGGGAGAAATGCGCCATGTCCTCGACCTGCACGCGCAGCAGGTAATCCATGTCGCCCGTCATCGCATGGCACGCGACCACTTCCGGCCAGGTCTGCACGGCCGCGCGGAACAGTTCCGCGTGGGTCGCGCCCGCGCGTGCCGACGTCTCGTCGGCACGAACCGGCGCCAGGCCGCCGCGCTTCTCGAGCCGCACACTCACATAGGCGAGCAGATCGAGCCCGAGCTTCTGCGGATCGAGCAGCGCCACGTAGCCGGTGATCACGCCGAGCTCCTCGAGCCGCCGGATCCGGCGCAGGCACGGGCTCGGCGACAGGTTCACGCGCTCGGCGATCTCCTGGTTCGACAGGCGACCGTTCTCCTGAAGAATCGCGAGAATCCGCCGGTCGATGGCATCCAGTTCGGCTTGCGCCATTTTCTGCCCTCCGATGAATATTTTGGGACTTGAAATTGCGCCATCGTAGGCACAGACGATTAAGTTCGCAAGTTTACGCTCTCCCCTGCCCGCTACACTTTGTCGCATGGATGGATGCGTTGCGCGCACCGCGCCACGCGTCACCTTCGACATGGAACCGGCCTGGCACCCTCATCGCCCCGGCCGATCGCACAGCACACAGGAGACACGGCATGCAGATCCCCAACTGGGAGAACCCCGTCGGCACCGACGGCTTCGAATTCATCGAATACACCGCGCCGGATCCGAAAGCACTCGGACAACTGTTCGAACGGATGGGTTTCACCGCGATCGCGCGCCATCGCCACAAGGACGTGACGGTCTACCGTCAGGGCGACATCAACTTCATCATCAACGCCGAACCCGATTCGTTCGCACAACGCTTCGCGCGCCTGCACGGCCCGTCGATCTGCGCGATCGCGTTCCGCGTGCAGGACGCCGCGAAGGCATACAAGCACGCGCTCGAACTCGGCGCCTGGGGCTTCGACAACAAGACCGGCCCGATGGAGCTGAACATCCCGGCGATCAAGGGCATCGGCGATTCGCTGATCTATTTCGTCGACCGCTGGCGCGGCAAGAATGGTGCGCAGCCGGGCGCGATCGGCGATATCAGCATCTATGACGTCGACTTCGAGCCGATCGCCGGCGCGAACCCGAATCCGGTCGGCCACGGCCTCACCTACATCGATCACCTGACGCACAACGTGCATCGCGGCCGCATGCAGGAATGGGCCGAATTCTACGAGCGCCTGTTCAACTTCCGCGAAGTGCGCTACTTCGACATCGAAGGCAAGGTGACGGGCGTGAAGTCGAAGGCGATGACGTCGCCGTGCGGCAAGATCCGGATCCCGATCAACGAGGAAGGCTCGGACACGGCCGGCCAGATCCAGGAATACCTCGACGCGTACCACGGCGAAGGCATCCAGCACATCGCGCTCGGCACGAACGACATCTACGGCGCGGTCGACGGCCTGCGCGGCAAGGAAGTGAAGCTGCTCGACACGATCGACACGTATTACGAGCTGGTCGACCGCCGCGTGCCGAACCACGGCGAATCGCTCGACGAGCTGAAGAAGCGCAAGATCCTGATCGACGGCGCCCGCGACGACCTGCTGCTGCAGATCTTCACCGAGAACCAGATCGGCCCGATCTTCTTCGAGATCATCCAGCGCAAGGGCAACCAGGGTTTCGGCGAAGGCAACTTCAAGGCGCTGTTCGAATCGATCGAGCTCGACCAGATCCGCCGCGGCGTGGTCCAGGACAAGGCCTGACCAAGGCCTGACGCAGACGGCCGCGCGGCGCCCGGCAGCCCGGGCAGCCGCACGAACATCAGCGGCACAACGAAAAAGGGCGGGAATCTCGCGATTCCCGCCCTTTTGTCGTTTCAGTCGTTCCGGCGCGGTCGGCCGGCCGCGCGAACGGATCAACGCACGTTCGCCTTCGGCGCGACGGCATGCTCGGCCGCCAGCCGTGCGTTGGCGTCCTGCGCCGGCGCGATCTGACGCATCTGCGCGCCGGCTGCCGCCAGTGCGCTCGCGCCCCGCGCGTGCACCGGGCCGGTCATCGCGAAAAACGCCGCGGACACGATCAGGAAACTCTGGATATGACGTGTGTTCATTGCACCTCCTTTAAGACTGCCGGCGCCTCCCCGGTTGCATCGAAACGGACCGACGCGGCCGGGCACCTCCGGCAGGCCGACAAGATTAACGGCATTTGTACGAAGATGGGGCCGGCTTTACATGCTTTTACATGCTGTAACGCCGTCCCGCGCGCCGCTTCGTCGATGCGTGGCGGCGCGCCGGCCGGTGGGCGACGGGTTTATCCCAGTGCTACCATCTCTCAAAACCGGCCAATATGCCGGCCACTGCCGACACGTTCACAAGACGTCGAAGCAACTGAAGCTTTGGTGATCCCAAACTGGGTGGAGGAGACAGTTAATGAATGCCCCGCTAGACGCAGGCCAACGCGCGTCGCTTGAAGCCGCGCTGAAGTCCGTCACGCTTGACGACAAATACACGCTCGAACGCGGCCGCGCGTACATGAGCGGCATCCAGGCCCTCGTGCGCCTGCCGATGCTCCAGCAGGAACGCGACCGCGCCGCCGGCCTCAACACGGCCGGCTTCATCTCCGGTTACCGCGGCTCGCCGCTCGGCGGCCTCGACCTCTCGCTGTGGAAAGCCAAGCAGCACCTCGCGGCCCACCAGATCGTCTTCCAGCCCGGTCTCAACGAAGATCTCGCCGCCACCGCCGTGTGGGGCTCGCAGCAGGTGAACCTGTACCCCGGCGCGAAGTACGACGGCGTATTCGGCATGTGGTACGGCAAGGGCCCGGGCGTCGACCGCACCGGCGACGTCTTCAAGCACGCGAACTCGGCCGGCTCGTCGCCGCACGGCGGCGTGCTCGTGCTCGCCGGCGACGACCACGCGGCGAAATCGTCGACGCTCGCGCACCAGTCCGAACACATCTTCAAGGCCTGCGGGCTGCCGGTGCTGTTCCCGTCCAACGTGCAGGAATATCTCGACTTCGGCCTGCACGGCTGGGCGATGAGCCGCTACTCGGGCCTGTGGGTCGCGCTCAAGTGCGTGACGGACGTGGTCGAATCGTCAGCGTCGGTCGACATCGACCCGCATCGCACCGAGATCGTGCTGCCGACCGACTTCATCCTGCCGGACGGCGGCCTGAACATCCGCTGGCCCGACCCGCCGCTCGTGCAGGAAGCGCGGCTGCTCGACTACAAGTGGTACGCGGCGCTCGCCTACGTGCGCGCCAACAAGCTCGACCGGATCGAGATCGACTCGCCGAATGCCCGCTTCGGGATCATGACGGGCGGCAAGGCGTATCTCGACGTGCGCCAGGCGCTGATCGACCTCGGCCTCGACGACGAAACCTGCGCACGGATCGGCATCCGCCTGTACAAGGTCGGCTGCGTATGGCCGCTCGAAGCGCAGGGCGCGCAGGCGTTCGCGCGCGGCCTCGACGAAATCCTCGTCGTCGAGGAAAAGCGCCAGATCCTCGAATATGCGATCAAGGAAGAGCTGTACAACTGGCCCGATGCGCAGCGCCCGCGCGTGTTCGGCAAGTTCGACGAGAAGGACGGCGCCGGCGGCGAATGGTCGGTGCCGATGGGCAACTGGCTGCTGCCCGCACACTATGAACTGTCGCCCGCGATCATCGCGAAGGCGATCGCGACGCGCCTCGAGAAGTTCGAGCTGCCGTCCGAGGTGCGCGCGCGCATCGCCGCGCGGCTCGCGGTGATCAACGCCAAGGAAATGGCGCTCGCGAAGCCGCACGTGCAGACCGAGCGCAAGCCGTGGTTCTGCTCGGGCTGCCCGCACAACACGTCGACCAATGTGCCGGAAGGCTCGCGCGCGATCGCGGGCATCGGCTGCCATTACATGACGGTGTGGATGGACCGCAACACGAGCACCTTCAGCCAGATGGGCGGAGAAGGCGTGCCGTGGATCGGCCAGGCGCCGTTCACGGACGAAAAGCACGTGTTCGCGAACCTCGGCGACGGCACGTATTTCCACTCGGGCCTGCTGGCGGTGCGCGCGGCGATTTCGTCGAAGGCGAACATCACCTACAAGATCCTCTACAACGACGCCGTGGCGATGACGGGCGGCCAGCCGGTCGACGGCGTGCTGACGGTGCCGCAGATCACGCACCAGCTCGCGTCCGAAGGCGCGAAGAAGATCGTGATCGTCACCGACGAGCCGGAGAAGTACGACGGCCAGAAGGCGCTGCTCGCGCCGGACGTGACGATCCATCACCGCGACCGGCTCGACGACGTGCAGCGCGAGCTGCGCGAGATCGCCGGCACGACGATCCTGATCTACGACCAGACCTGCGCGACCGAGAAGCGCCGCCGCCGCAAGCGCGGCACGTATCCGGATCCGGCGAAGCGCGTCGTGATCAACGATGCGGTGTGCGAAGGCTGCGGCGACTGCTCGGTGCAGTCGAACTGCCTGTCGGTCGAGCCGCTCGAAACCGAATTCGGCACGAAGCGCCAGATCAACCAGTCGAGCTGCAACAAGGACTTCTCGTGCGTGAAGGGCTTCTGCCCGAGCTTCGTGACGGTAGAAGGCGGCCAGCTGAGGAAGCCGAAGGCCGTGTCGGTCGACGGCGGCGCGCTGCCGCCGATTCCGGAGCCGACGCTGCCGGCGATCGATCGTGCATACGGCGTGCTCGTCACGGGTGTCGGCGGCACGGGCGTCGTCACGATCGGCGCGCTGCTCGGGATGGCCGCGCACCTGGAGAACAAGGGCGTGACCGTGCTCGACGTCACGGGCCTCGCGCAGAAGGGCGGCGCCGTGATGAGCCACGTGCAGATCTCGCACGCGCCGACCGACATCCACGCGACGCGGATCGCGATGGGCGAAGCCGACCTCGTGATCGGCTGCGACGCGATCGTCACGGCCGGCGACGAATGCACGTCGCGCATGCGGCACGACACGACGCGCGTGGTCGTCAACAGCGCGCAGACGCCGACGGCCGAATTCATCAAGAACCCGAACTGGGCGTTCCCCGGCCTGTCCGCCGAAAACGACATCCGCGCGGCGGCAGGCGTTGCCGTCGACTTCATCGACGCGAACCGCTTCGCGGTCGCGCTGCTCGGCGACGCGATCTACACGAACCCGTTCGTGCTCGGCTACGCGTGGCAGAAGGGCTGGCTGCCGCTCACGCTCGCGTCGCTCGAACGCGCGATCGAGCTGAACGCGGTGTCGGTCGAGAAGAACCGTGCGGCATTCGACTGGGGCCGGCGCGCCGCGCACGACCTCGCAAGCGTGAAGCAGGCCGCGGCCGGCGACGCACGCCCCGCGCAGGGCGCGACGGTGATCGCGCTGCACACGAAGAAGGCGGTGGATGCCCTGATCGCGAAGCGCGTGGACTTCCTCACCGCGTACCAGAACGCGGCGTACGCATCGCGCTATGCGGCCTTAGTCGACAAGGTGCGGGCGGCGGAACGCGCACTGGCGGACGGCGACACCGTGCAGGAACCGCTGACCGAAGCGGTCGCGCGCAACCTGTTCAAGCTGATGGCGTACAAGGACGAGTACGAGGTCGCACGGCTGCAGTCCGATCCCGCGTTCCTCGCGCGTCTGTCGTCGCAGTTCGAAGGCGACTGGAAGCTGAAATTCCACCTCGCGCCGCCGCTGTTCGCGAAGAAGGACGCACACGGCCATCTCGTGAAGAAGGCGTACGGCCCGTGGATGATGTCGGCGTTCCGGCTGCTCGCGAAGGCAAAGTTCCTCCGCGGCACGGGGCTCGACCCGTTCGGCCGCACCGCGGAGCGCCGCGCCGAGCGCGCACTGATCGACGAGTACGAAGCGCTGATCGGCGAAGTGTCGGCCAAGCTGAACGCGGCCAACCGCCCGCTCGCGCTCGAGCTCGCGGCGCTGCCGGACGGCATTCGCGGCTACGGCCACGTGAAGGAGAACAACCTGCGCGCGGTGCGCCAGAAGTGGGACACGCTGCTCGCAAAGTGGCGTTCGCCGACGGGCGGCCAGTCGCACCAGCAGGTCGCGTAACGGTGCGTGGCGGGCATTCGCGGTTCGGATGCCCGCCACGCGCTGCCAACGACTCACCTCACGATAAAAAAACGCCACGGAACGCAGGTGCCGTGGCGTTTTTCATTGCGCCGCGCCTGAAGCGCGGCACATGCGGGCGTGGACTTACTTCGTGTTCACGTTCGCGGCGGCAACGGCCGTCATGTTGATGATCCGGCGCACGGTCGCGGCCGGCGTCAGGATGTGGACCGGCTTTGCTGCGCCGAGCAGGAACGGGCCGACCGTCACGCCTTCGCCGCCGACCATCTTCAGCAGGTTGTACGCGATGTTCGCCGCTTCGACGTTCGGCATGATCAGCAGGTTCGCTTCGCCCGACAGCGTCGTGCCGGGGAATGCCTGCTTGCGGATCACTTCCGACAGCGCCGCGTCGCCGTGCATTTCGCCATCGACTTCCAGGTTCGGCGCACGTTCGACGATCAGCTTGCGGGCCTCACCCATCCGGCGCGACGACGCCGACGGCGCGCTGCCGAAGTTCGAATTCGACAGCAGCGCGGCTTTCGGTGCAATGCCGAAGCGCTCGATCTCGGCCGCGGCCTGGATCGTCATGTCGGCAAGCTGTTCGGCGCTCGGCAGCTCGTTCACGTACGTGTCGCACACGAACAGGTTGCGTCCCGGCAGCATCAGCAGGTTCATCGCGGCAAAGTGCTCGGCGCCCTTCGCGCGGCCCAGCACCTGCTCGATGAACTTCAGGTGGCTGTGGAACGTGTCGATCATCCCGCAGATCATCCCGTCCGCGTCGCCCAGGTGCACGAGCATCGCGCCGATCAGCGTGTTGAACTTGCGCATCGCGGCCTTCGCGACTTCCGGCGTCACGCCGTCGCGCGCGCCAATCTCCTGATACGCCTGCCAGTAGCGGTGGTAGCGCGAATCGTCTTCCGGGTCGACGATTTCGAAATCGGTGCCGGCCTTCAGCTTCGAGCCGATCTTCACGAGGCGCATCTCGACGACCGACGGACGGCCGACGATGATCGGCTTCGCGATCTTTTCCTGCAGCACGAACTGCGCGGCGCGCAGCACGCGCTCGTCCTCGCCTTCGGCGAACACGATGCGCGCCTGCTTCTGCTTCGCGGTCGCGAACACCGGACGCATCACCATGCCGGTGCGGTAGACGGTCGCGCCGAGCTGCTCGCGGTACGCGTCCATGTCCTGGATCGGACGCGTGGCGACGCCCGAATCCATCGCGGCTTGCGCGACGGCCGGCGCGATCTTGATGATCAGGCGCGGGTCGAATGGCTTCGGAATCAGGTAGTCCGGCCCGAACTCGAGCGAGTGGCCTTCATACGCCTTCGCGACTTCCTCGCTCTGGTCGGTTTCCTCGGCCAGCTCGGCGATCGCGCGCACGCACGCGAGCTTCATTTCTTCCGTGATCGTCGTCGCGCCGACGTCGAGCGCGCCGCGGAAGATGAACGGGAAGCACAGCACGTTGTTGACCTGGTTCGGGTAGTCCGAACGGCCGGTCGCGACGATCGCGTCCGGGCGCACGGCCTTCGCGTCTTCCGGGCGGATTTCCGGTTCCGGGTTCGCAAGCGCCAGGATCAGCGGGCGGTCGCCCATCGTCTTGACCATGTCCTGCTTCAGCACGCCCGCGCTCGAGCAGCCGAGGAACACATCCGCGCCGACGATCGCGTCGGCGAGCGTGCGCGCGTCGGTGGTCGCCGCGTAGCGCTGCTTCGACGGATCGAGGTTGCCGCGCCCTTCGTAGATCACGCCCTTCGAGTCGGCGACGAGGATGTTCGCCTTCGTCAGGCCGAGGTTCACGAGCAGGTCCAGGCACGCGATCGCCGCGGCGCCCGCGCCCGAGCACACGAGCTTCACTTCGGCGAGCTTCTTGCCGACGACCTTCAGGCCGTTCAGGATCGCGGCCGACGCGATGATCGCGGTGCCGTGCTGGTCGTCGTGGAAGACGGGGATCTTCATGCGCTCGCGCAGCTTCTGCTCGATGTAGAAGCATTCCGGCGCCTTGATGTCCTCGAGGTTGATGCCGCCGAGCGTCGGCTCGAGCATCGCGATCGCCTCGACAAGCTTGTCGGGGTCAGACTCCGACAGCTCGATGTCGAACACGTCGATGCCGGCGAACTTCTTGAACAGGCAGCCCTTGCCTTCCATCACCGGCTTCGCGGCCAGCGGGCCGATGTTGCCGAGACCGAGCACGGCCGTGCCGTTCGTCACGACGCCGACGAGGTTGCCGCGCGACGTGTACTTCTGCGCGTCGAGCGGATCGGCGTGGATCGCCTCGCACGCGGCGGCGACGCCCGGCGAATACGCGAGCGACAGATCGAGCTGGTTCGACAGCGGCTTGGTCGGGGTGACCGAAATCTTGCCGGGTTTCGGGTTCTGGTGATACGCGAGAGCGGCCTGCTTCAGTTGTTCGTCCATGATTGACCTGCGAGAGACATGCGAAATTTTGACGGTTCAGTACACAGCACCTTGAGCCGTGTCTGCCTGAATCGAGGGGATGGTCGACTGCGAGACGGCACGCGACGCGCCGGGTCGGCACGCCATCGAACCTTGGCGGGTAGTGGCAAGAAGAAAGTACAAAGTACTGAACGATTTCTAAGGGTCGCCTAGTGTACACCCCCTAAATGACGTCCGTTGGTGCGGCGCCGCATCCCCGGCATCAGCATCGGGCCGGTCGCGCCCCGTTTGTTTCGCCGGTGGTGAGCCGCGCGCCGAACCTGCGCGAATTCCGCCGAAAACCGGCCTGAATCGGGTAAAATAGCCGGCTACGCGCGCAGCGATGCGATTGGCCCGCCGATCGCACCCCGGCCCCTCGGGCAGGTTCCCCTTGCTGCGCCACCGGGCCCGCGCCCGCTCTTCGCTCATCACCCAAGGAATGCCCATGACAGGCTACGATCGTCAGTCGATCTCGGATACGACCGCCAAAATCCTGCTCGAAGTGCAGGCGGTGCACTTCAACGCCGAAAAACCGTTCATCTTCACGTCCGGCTGGGCAAGCCCCGTCTACATCGACTGCCGCAAGCTGATCTCGTATCCGCGCGTGCGTCGTGCGCTGATGGAAATGGCGGAAACGACGATCATGCGCGACGTCGGCTTCGAGCAGATCGACTCGGTGGCGGGCGGCGAGACGGCCGGCATCCCGTTCGCGGCATGGCTCGCGGACCGCATGATGGTGCCGATGCAGTACGTGCGCAAGAAGCCGAAGGGTTTCGGCCGCAACGCGCAGATCGAGGGTCATCTGGAAGAAGGCTCGCGCGTGCTGCTGGTGGAAGACCTGACGACCGACAGCCGCAGCAAGATCAATTTCGTCAACGCGCTGCGCACCGCGGGCGCGACGGTGAACCACTGCTTCGTGCTGTTCCACTACAACATCTTCAAGGAAAGCGTGTCGGTCCTGAAGGACATCGACGTCGACCTGCACGCGCTGGCGACCTGGTGGGACGTGCTGCGCGTCGCGAAGGCATCGGGCTACTTCGAGACCAAGACGCTCGACGAAGTCGAGAAGTTCCTGCACGCGCCGGCCGAGTGGTCGGCCGCGCACGGCGGCGCAACGGCCCCGAAGGAATGACGCCGTGCCGGCACGCAGGCCGGCACCCTGGCTGGAAAAACCGCTCGCTTCATCGCGAGCGGTTTTTTTTCGTCCGTCGATCCGGATCAGCGTCGTGCCGAATCGCGGGCCGCGGCATGCATCGTTCATCGAACCCTAATGCTAGACTTGATCCATCGCCGCCATCAGCTGCGCGGGCAACGCACAACGCCAACAACGCCGGGAGCATCGGCCCGGCCCACGTGACGGGAGAAGCGCCATATGCGTGTGGATCGCCGGATCACTTCGCCTGCGTCTCCGGGTCGTCCGTCTCCGTTCATCGCCGCCCTTCTCTGCGCCGCCGCGTGCGTCGCGATCGCCGTTCCGCCCGCGCGGGCGGAAGGCCCGTTCACCGTGTCGAGCAGCCAACTGACGCCCGGCGGGCGCGTCGGCGCCGCGAACGTGTTCGACCGCGGCGATTGCAAGGGCGAGAACCGTTCGCCGCAGCTGAGCTGGCGCAATCCGCCGCCCGGCACGCGCAGCTACGCGATCACGATCTTCGATCCCGATGCGCCGGGGCATGGCTGGTGGCACTGGGCCGTCGCCGGCATCCCGGCGAGCGTCACGAGCCTGCCGGCCGATGCGAGCGCGTCGGGGTTCCTGCGGCGCATCGGCGCGAGCGAGGCGCGCAACGACTTCGGGATCGACGGCTACGGCGGCCCGTGCCCGCCGCCCGGCAAGCCGCACCGCTACGTGATCACCGTCCATGCGCTGAAGGGCACGGACCTGCGCGTCGCGCAAGGGCGCCCCGCACCGATGTTCGAGCACGAGATCGGCACGCTGACGATCGGCACCGCGCGGCTCACGGTCAATTACGGGCAGTAAGCAGTCGCGCGCCGCCGCATGTTCGGGTCGCGATTGCCCGCGCCTGCGAACTTCCAGGCGCGCGACGCGCGCTTTTTTCCCGTCATTTCGGCTTGCTAGACTCGGCTGCACCGATCGCGGCATCCCGTCGCGCATCCGTCGCGCCGCCCGAGTGCGGCGCGTGACGCGGCAGGCCGCGGCGCCCGCCGTTTCGCCCTCTTCCGGAGAACGCTTCATGTCGAACATCGTCATCGTCTATCACAGCGGCTACGGTCACACGCAGAAACTGGCCGACGCCGTCCACGCGGGCGCGCAGGACGCCGGCGCCACCGCACGCCTGATCGCCGTCGGCGAACTCGACGACGCGGGCTGGGCCGCGCTCGACGCGGCGGACGCGATCGTCTTCGGCGCGCCGACCTACATGGGCGGCCCGTCCGCACAGTTCAAGCAGTTCGCCGATGCCACGTCGAAACCGTGGTTCACGCAGAAGTGGAAGGACAAGATCGCCGCGGGCTTCACGAACTCCGCGACGATGAACGGCGACAAGTTCTCGACGATTCAGTATTTCGTCACGCTGGCGATGCAACATGGGATGGTGTGGGTCGGCACCGGCATGATGCCGGCCAACTCGAAGGCGGCCACGCGCAACGACATCAACTACGTCGGCGGCTTCACGGGCCTGCTCGCGCAGTCGCCGGCGGACGCGACGCCCGACGAGGGCCCGCTGCCGGGCGACCTCGACACCGCGAAGGCGTTCGGCCGGCGCGTCGCCGAAGCGACGGCCCGCTGGGTGGCCGGCAGCCGCTGAACGCGCCCGGGGGCGCCCGCCCGCTCGCATCGCCGGTGGCGCGGCGACGCGGTGCCGGCGCGTGAAAGGGACGCAAGACGGTCCGCGGGCCGTCTTTTTTTCGCCCCGTGCGGTGCAGGCCCGCCGGATGACGTCTTAGAATGGCGGTTTCAGGGCGCCGCGGCTCCCGTTTCATTCAGTGAGAGCGAAATGAGCACCAAAGTTTTTGTCGACGGCCAGGAAGGTACGACCGGCCTCAAGATCTTCGAATACCTGTCGGCGCGCAACGACATCGAGATCCTGCGCATCGATGAAGCGAAGCGCAAGGACGTCGACGAGCGCCGCCGCCTGATCAACGCGTCGGACGTCACGTTCCTTTGCCTGCCGGACGTCGCGTCGCGCGAATCGGCATCGCTGGTCGAGAACCCGAACACGACGCTGATCGACGCGAGCACCGCGTTCCGCACGAGCGCTGACTGGGCGTACGGCCTGCCGGAACTGACCCGCGCGCAGCGCGAGAAGATTCGGACGTCGAAGCGCATCGCCGTGCCGGGCTGCCACGCATCGGCCTTCGTGCTCGCGATGCGTCCGCTCGTCGATGCCGGCATCGTCGCGCCGACCTTCGCCGCGCACAGCTACTCGATCACCGGCTACAGCGGCGGCGGCAAGTCGATGATCGCCGAATACGAAAGCGCGGCGCCCGGCGGCAAGCTCGCGAGCCCGCGTCCGTATGCGCTCGCGCTGGCGCACAAGCACCTGCCGGAAATGGCCGCTCACACGGGCCTCGCGCACGCACCGATCTTCACGCCGATCGTCGGGCCGTTCCTGAAAGGCCTGGCCGTGACGACCTACTTCTCGCCGGAACAGCTCGCGAAGCGCGCGACGCCGCAGGACGTGCAGCGCGTGTTCGCCGAGTACTACGCGGACGAACCGTTCGTGCGCGTCGCGCCGTTCAACGCGGATGCGAATCTCGACAGCGGCTTCTTCGACGTGCAGGCGAACAACGACACGAACCGTGTCGACCTGTTCGTGTTCGGCAACGAAGAACGCTTCGTCACGGTCGCGCGCCTCGACAACCTGGGCAAGGGTGCATCGGGCGCCGCGATCCAGTGCATGAACCTCAACATCGGTGCCGCCGAGGATACGGGCCTCAAGCGCTGATCCCGCTTGCACGCGATGCAAAGCCGGCCGCTGGCCGGCTTTTTATTTATCCGTATCAGGCAATATATAAAATCCGGACAGCGCATTTACAAATATTTACAAGCTTTCCATTGCGCGATTACCGGGGAATTAATTTCGTACCGGCTTTCTCCAGTCAATCCCGAATAGGGATAAACCGGATACCCTCGCTTTAAACACTGCCGTTATACGCGGGAAGGCTCCGGGAGCCGTCCGTGCGTGGCATCCGCCCCACTTCGGCAGCACTCCACCGCCCTCCGCGCGTTTTAATTCTTACTGAAATCCCCAGTCTGCAAGGATTCGTGACGCCCCTTTTGTTTCAATCGCCTTTTTTAGACGAGTTCATCAATTGACAGCAAAAATCCGGGCAGCGACATTAGCTCGCACAATTAAACGACTGGAGACAGCGGCATGTCGCACGCCTTATCGAAGGGGGTGGCAACGGCCTTTGCCATCGCACCTTTCCTGATTGCCTGTGGTGGAGGGGACGGCGGCACGCCCGCGCCGATCGACGCCCCCCAATGTTCCGGATCGAGCTGCGGCACGCAAGGGCCGCCGCCGTCGCAGCCCGTCAACGGCGCGCTGTGCCCGGCCGATGCCGACATCGTGAAGAGCACGTACCTCGGCGGCGCCGGTAGCGGCGAGATCGTCAGCGTCAACATCGACGCGGTAGCGATGACGTACACGCTCAAGTGGCTCGAATCGCCGATTCCGCTCGCGACCGGCACGGTCACGCCGACCCGCGCCGGCACCACGATCACCGGCAAGGTCATTCATCCGCCGACCGGCACGCTGCCGACCGCGGAACAGACGCGCTGCGCCTTCGTCCTCACGCCGGGTTCGGGCGCCGCACCGAACGGCTCGACCTATTCGACGGCCGCCGACTTCAACCATGCGAACCCGCCGATGCTGCTGGTCGGCATGGGTGTCGCGGGCGGCGGCATCCCCGGTGCGACGGTGCAGTACGACGGGCTGACGATCACCGTCGCCGGCGTCCCGCTCTACAAGAACGTCGGCCAGGTGCCGAACCGCCACTTCGACTTCTATCCGTTCCTCGGCTTCGCGAACACGACGACCGACCTCACGAAGCTGCCGGGCACCTACAACGCGCTGCTCTATCACCTCGTGCCGTCAGGCAACTACGCGACGAAGGGCACGAATTCGAGCGAGACGTTCGATGCGAACGGCGCGTGCACGTCGACGGCGTCGGGCGGCTGCCTGACGACCGGCGATCCGTGGACCGTCAACACCGCGAACGGCGGCTACCTCGACAGCACGAAGGCACCGCAGATCCTGCCGCAGACGCAACTGCCGCTGATCGGCGCGACCGGCAAGTCGGCGACCGCGCACATGGTGATCGGCCAGCTCAACGGCGCGACCGTGCCGGTGGTGGTCCGCACGGGCTACGTGTATCTGGGCACGGACCTGGCGCTGCATACCGACGCGAAGGTCGACGACGAGTCGGGCATCGCGGTGCTCGGCGCGGCGAGCGCGATCCAGTCGGGCGCGATCGACGGCGGCTACGCGGGCGCGGACTCGAACTTCAAGTACACGGCCGCACTGATCCGCGGCAGCAACGCGTCGTTCATCAACCCGACCACGCAGGCTGAAGAAGACGGCTTCACGCTCGACTACGGCCAGGGCACGCCGGGCCTGCTGAACACGACGACGACGCCGGCGAGCGGTGCGACCTACCCGTCCGCATCGGGCGTGGTGATCGCGACGGGCGGCCTGTACGCGGCGCTGATCCAGGGCACGGTGAACGGCGGCGTCACGTCGACGTCGGCGAACTCGAGCACGTCGTCGACGCCGTACTTCGGCGTGGGCGCGCAGATCAGCAAGTAACGATCGGGGACGCGGCGGCGGGCGGTGCGCCGCCGCGGGATGCAGGAAAGGCACGAAACGACGGCGTCCGGCACGACGCGGGCAGCACGAGCACAAGCAACAGAAGCGGCCGACAGGGAGCCGGCCGCCCGACAAGACAAATCTGGAGGAGCAACATGAAGCGCAACCTCATTCTGGCGGCGGCCCTTGCCGCCCCCCTTCTTTCCGCATGCGGCGGCGGCAGCGACAATCCGCCCCCGCTCGTCGAAGACCGGCTGTGCCCGGCGTCGCTCGACTACAGCACCGTATACACGGGCGGCGCCGGCAGCGGCGAACTGGCCAAGGTCCAGCTGGACACGACCAAGATGACCTGGCAGGTCACCTATGTCGAATCGCCGGTTCCGCAAAAGACGGGCACCGTCACGCCGACCCGCGCGGGCACCGTCGACAGCGGCACGCTCACGCAGGAAACGCTGCTGCCGACCAACAAGCTCAACCAGTGCGCGTTCCGGCTGAACGGCGCGAGCCTGGATGCGTCGCGGCCGGCGCGCATCTTCGTCGGCTTCGGCGTCGCGGGCGGCACGATTCCCGGCAAGGAGATCCAGTTCGACGGCGTGCTCGGCCAGGCCGCGGTGCCCGACACGAAATTCCCGTATTACCCGTTCATCGGCTTCTCGTCGATCGAAACCGACATCACGAAGGTCGCGGGCACGTACAGCCACGTCGGCTTCGGCGAAGTGCCGTCGCAAAAATTCGCGCCGGCATCGATCGATGCCAAGGTGACGATCAACGCGGACGGCACGTGGACCAAGTGCGACTCGACCGGTCAGTTCGCCGGCGGCGCGTGCGCGCAGCAGGGCACGAACTTCGTGCAGTCGGCCGACGGCAGCGGTGCGTTCCAGTCGAACAACTACGCGAGCCAGCTGAAGCCGACGCTGTCGGCGACGCCACAGGGCAAGGGCTTCATGATCGTCGGCAAGCTGCGCAACCAGCTGGTGCCGATCCTCGTGCGCACCGGTGTCGCGAACCCGAACCCGACGCCGGACAGCAACGGCGTGCCGGGCCTGACCGCCGACGACGAGTCGAGCATCTCGATCCTTTCGCCGCAGACGGCGGTCACGGTCGGTTCGCAGAACGGCGAGTACATCGGCGTCGACAGCGAGTTCAATTACCGGACCACCGCGCTGATCAACAACCAGGCGACGCTGCTCGATCCGTTCCAGCCGTCGCAGGCGTCGCTCACGAGAGTCCTCGATCTCGACTACACGCAGAAGGTGCCGGGCACGGTCACGACGATCCACACGGGTTCGGGCAGCACGTCGCCGACCGGCAAGTTCATCTTCACGGGCGGCGTGTTCGGGTTCCTCGACAACGCCGGATCGACGCCGTATTTCACGATCGGCGCATTCGTCCAGTAAGCGGAGGGGGAAGCCGTGATGAAGAAAACCCTTCTCTGCGCGGCGGCCGGCGCCGCCGTGCTGGCGCCGCTCGCGGCGCACGCGCAGAGCGCCGGCAGCAACGTCGTCACGCTGGGCTGGTTCCACGTGATGCCGCAGCAAAGCAGCACGCCGATGACGACCAACGTCGCGCCGACGCCGATCAACACGCCGCTGCGGCTGCCGCCGTCGTTCACGTCGCCGGGCACCGGGCTGCGTACGAGCGGCGCCGATACGGTCGGCCTGACGGTCAGCCACTTCCTGACCGACCACATCGCGGTCACGTCGGTGGCCGGCGTGCCGCCGGTGTTCAAGGTGTCGGGCCAGGGCACGATCAAGCCGCCAGGACCTGCCGGCGCGCTCGGCACGCAGAACATCGGGCTCGCGTCGGTGAACCCGATCGTGAAGAGCGTGCGGCAGTGGAGCCCGGCGGTCCTGCTGCAGTACTACTTCGGGCAGGCGACCGCGAAGTTCCGGCCGTTCCTCGGCCTCGGCGTGTCGTACAACTGGTTCAGCGACCTGCAGCTCAACACGAACTTCATCAAGCAGACGCAGGACAACCTCGGCGCGATTCTCGCGGCGGGCGCGGGCAAGCCGGGTACGACATCGGTGGAGGCGAAGGCGTCGTCGTCATGGCAGCCGGTGTTCAACGCGGGCCTGCAGTACAACATGACCGAGCATTTCGGGCTGATCGCGTCGGTGACCTACATCCCGCTGAAGACGACGTCGACGGTGACGATCAAGGCGGCCGACGGCACGGTGCTCTCCGAGTCGAAATCGGACCTGAAGGCCGACCCGATCATCAGCTACGTCGGGATGACCTACAAGTTCTGACGCCGGCAACGGGAACGGACGAAGGACGAATGGATGGCCCGCGGCAAAATCGCGGGCAAAAAAAAGCCCGCCTAAGAGGCGGGCTGAATCCATATCAGAGGAGACATGGAGGAGACAGGTGTAACTATAGCGAATCGATTTCCGCATTGCAACATTTCCATAGAGAAAATCAGGATTTTCCCTCGAATGCGCACTCTAGATCGCTAGTTCGATTCAGACCCCTTGCCATTCTCCCGGTCGAGCACCGCTCCCAGCGCATCGCGCAGCAGCGCGACCGGCCGCGTCAGGCGGCCCGGCAGCGCGCCGTGCACGATCCAGACGTTGATCCGCGTCTCCAGCCCCGCCGTTTCCACCACCCGCAGCGCATCGCGATGCGCGCTGCGCGCCAGCGCGTTCGGCGACGCGATGCCGATGCCGGCGCCGCGCGCGACGAGCGACAGCTGCAACTCCGAGCCGAACGCCTCGACCGCGACGTCGAACGGCAGCCCGGCCGCGCCAAGCGCACGGCTCAGCGCCGAACGCATCCCGCAGCCGTCCTGGCTCAGCACCCACGGGAAACCGGACAGCACGTCGAGCGACAGCGGGCCGTCCGGCAGCGGGAAATCGCGCGCGGCGACGAGCACCGTCGGCTGCATGCCGAGCAGCGTGGCCGTCAGCGTGTCGGGCAGCGCCGCGCTGGCCGGCACCATCACCGTCGCGACATCGAGCGTGCCGCGCTCGATGCCCTGCACGAGCGCCGGCGACCAGCCGGCCGTCACGCGCAGCGTCAGCCGCGGAAACGCGTCGCGCAGCCGGTCGATCGGCCGCTCGAGCGCCAGCTCGGACAGGAACGGCGGCACGCCGATGCGCAGTTCGCCCGACGGCTCGCTGTCCGGTGCGCCCGCCGCCATCAATTCGTCGACCGCGCCCAGCACATTGCGCGCGAGCGCATAGACGTCACGACCGGCGGCGGTCGGCTTCAGCGGCTTGCTCTGACGCTCGAGCAGCGGCATGCCCAGCAGCGTTTCGAGGTGCTGCACGCGCCGGGTGAGGCCCGGCTGCGTCAGATGAAGCTTCGCGGCGGCGGCGACCATCGACCCGCTGTCGACTACCGCGACGAACGCCTGGAGATCACGCGTATTCAAAGCAAACTCGCATAATCATGTTAGACATATTTCAATTGTGGCATAAACACCCGCCGCCTACGATGGGGATTCCTTCGCTCGACTCCCTGGCTTCCGATGAACTGCCCTGCCGACTCCTGCCCTGCCGACTCCTGCCCCGCCGCCGGCCACCCCGCGCTCGGCACACCGCCCGCACTGAGCGCGGGCATGACACTCTTCTTCGCCGCGACGGTCGGCGTGATCGTGATGGGCCTGTTTGCCGCGCAGCCGCTGACCGGCCCGATCAGCGCCGACCTGCGGCTGCCGCCCGGCCTCACGGGCCTCGTCGCGATGCTGCCGCAGCTCGGCTACGCGGCCGGCCTCGTGCTGCTGGTGCCGCTCGTCGACCTGCTCGAGAACCGCCGCCTGATCGTCATGACGCTCGTCGCGTGCGCGGCCGCGCTCGCGCTGCCGGCATTCACGCGTTCCGGCACCGTCTTCCTGCTGGCGACGCTGGCCGCCGGCGCCGCGTCGAGCGTGATCCAGATGCTGGTGCCGATGGCCGCGTCGATGGCGCCCGAAGCGCAGCGCGGGCGCGCGGTCGGCAACGTGATGAGCGGACTGATGCTCGGCATCCTGCTGTCGCGACCGCTCGCCAGCCTGATAGCCGGCACGGCCGGCTGGCGCGCGTTCTACGCGCTGGCCGCGCTCGCGAACGCGGCGATCGCGGCGGTGCTCGCGCTGCGCTTGCCGCCGCGCGTGCCGTCGGCGACCGACGGCTATCGCGCGCTGCTGGCGTCGATGGGCCGCCTGCTGGCCGACGAACCGGTGCTGCGCCGGCATGCGCTGTCGGCCGCGCTCGCGATGGCCGCGTTCAGCGCGTTCTGGACCGCCGTCGGGCTGCGGCTCGCCCAGCCGCCGTTCGGCCTCGACCTGCACGGCATCGCGCTGTTCGCGTTCGCCGGCGCGAGCGGCGCGATCGTCACACCGCTGGCCGGCCGCGCCGGCGATCGCGGTCATGGCCCGGCCGCGCGGCGCATCGCGCACGTGACGATGCTCGCGGCACTCACCGTGCTCGGCATCGCCGGCGCCGGCTGGTTCGGCTTCGATGCGCACGCGCATCGCGGCGTCGCGCTGGCGCTGCTGGCCGGCGGCGCGGCGTTGCTCGACGCGGGCGTGATCGTCGACCAGACGATCGGCCGCCGGGAAATCAACCTGCTGAACCCGGCCGCACGCGGGCGTCTGAACGGGCTGTTCGTCGGGCTGTTCTTCGTCGGCGGCGCACTCGGCGCGGCCCTCGCGGGCAGCGCGTGGGCGTGGGACGGGTGGCGCGCCGTGTGCGGCGTCGGCTTCGCGTTTGCGGGTGCGGCCGCCGCGTTCGGCGTGTCAGCCGGGCGCCGGAGGGGCGCCACCGCGTGGCCGCGCGCGTGACGCGGGCCCGCATATGAGAACGCCCCGCCCTCTGACGAGGTGCGGGGCGTCCGGCAGGCCGCGCGGGCCGAACTCAGTGGCGAACCAGCGCCATCATCGCGCCGAAGCCGACGAAGATGCCGCCCGTCAGCCGGTTGAAGACCTTCGCGACGCTCTGGCTCTTCAGCGTCGCGCCGATGCGCGTGCCAAACGACGCGTAGACGAGATACCAGCTGACCTCGATCACCGCGAACGTGACGACGAGGATGCCGAACTGCGGCAGCGTCGGCTCGGATGCATTGATGAACTGCGGCAGCAACGCGGCCGCGAACAGGATCGCCTTCGGGTTGCTGCCCGCGACCAGGAAACCATTGCGGAACAGCGCCCAGCGCGATGCCGATGCGCCCTGCAAGACGGCATCGACGTCGGCGGCCGGCGCATCGTCGACGCGTGCGCGCCATGCCTTCACGCCGAGATAGATCAGGTAGGCCGCGCCCGCAAAGCGCAATGCATCGAACATCGCCGGCCAGGCCTCGAGGACCGCGCCGAGCCCCGCCGCGGACACCGCCAGCATCAGCACCAGCGCGCTCAGGCAGCCGGCCATCGTCGACGACGAGCGGCGCAGCCCGTGCCGCGCGCCGTGCGTCATCACGAGCAGCATGTTCGGTCCCGGAATCGCCGACACGACGAACACCGTCGCCACGAAAAGCCACCACGTATGCAGGTTCATGACCACCCCGGCCGAAAGAGAAACGAACTGCCGATTATGCCGCGTGCGTGGCGTTTCTGTCCCGCTCCGGCTCAACGGCCCGCGCGGCGCAGCGCGACTTCGCCGAGCACCGCGAAATCCTGTTCGCCGCCGCCGTGCGCGAGCGCGTCGAGCAGGCTGTCGCGCACGACGCTCGCCACCGGCAGCGGCACCGACGCCGCGTCGCCGGCCTGCAGCGCGAGCCGCACGTCCTTCAGCCCGAGGCGCGCCTTGAATCGCGCGGGTTCGTAGCTGCGCTCGGCGATCATTCCGCCGTAGCCTTCGTAGACCGGCCCGGGGAACACGCTGTTCGTGATCACGTCGAGGAAATCGCGCATCGCGACGCCGTGCGCGCCGAGCAGCGCGGACGCCTCGCCGAGCGTCTCGATCGCCGACGCGAGCGTGAAGTTCGCCGCGATCTTCGCGACGTTCGCATGCTGCGGCAGCGAGCCGAACCGCCAGGTCTTCTGGCCGACCGCGTCGAACAGCGGCTGCACGCGGTCGATCGCCTCGGCCGGGCCGCCGGCCATGATCGTCAGGCGCGCGGCGGCCGCGACGTCCGGGCGCCCCATCACGGGTGCGGCGACATACTGGAGGCCGCGCGACGCGTGTGCATGCGCGAGCGATTCGGCGAGCGCGACCGATACCGTCGCCATGTTCACGTGGATCAGGCCGCGCGGCGCCTGCGCGAGCAGCGCATCGTCGAATACCTCGCGCGCGGCCGCATCGTCGGCGAGCATCGAGAACACGGCATCGCCGCGAAACGCGTCGGCCGGCGACGCGACGATCCGCGCGCCGAGCGCGGCGAGCGGCTCGGCACGCTCGCGCGACCGGTTCCAGACCCGCACCGCATGTCCCGCCTTCAGCAGGTTCGTCGCGATCGCCTGCCCCATTTCGCCCAGCCCGATAAATCCGAGATCCATTGCCTGCTCCTTCGCCCAGTGAAGCGGGGAGTTAAACACAGTTGCCGGCCGTCTGCAGCGCCTGCCTTCGGCCGTGCGCGGTGCGATACTGCACGGATGGCGACCGCGACCTTCCGCTTCCACGACGAACTGAACGCCTTTCTCCCGCGCGCGCAGCGCGACCGCGCGTTCGGGCACGCGTGCGCACGCGATGCGACGGTGAAGCATGCGATCGAGGCGCTCGGCGTCCCGCATACCGAAATCGGCCGGCTTCGCGTGAACGAGGCGCCGGCCACGCTCGACCGGCCGCTCGACGACGGCGACCGTGTCGAAGCGTTTCCGGAACGCGCGCGGCAGGCATCGAACGGTGCAACCGCACCGCAACCGGAGCCATGGCGCTTCGTCGCCGACGCGCATCTCGGCGGCCTCGCGCAACTGCTGCGCCTCGCCGGCTTCGACACCTGCTACGACAACCACTACCGCGACGACGAACTCGTTGCGCTCGCCGCGCGCGAAGGCAGGATCGTGCTGACCCGCGACCGCGAGCTGCTGAAGCGGCGCGCGGTCGCGCGCGGCTGCTACCTGCACGCGCAGCAGCCGGACGCGCAGCTGCGCGAGCTGTTCGCACGGCTCGACCTCGTGCCGCACATGCGGCCGTTCCGGCTGTGCCTGCGCTGCAATGCGCCGCTGCATCCGCTCGACGCGGCCGCCGCCGCGCCGCGCGTGCCGGACGGCGTCCGGCAGCGGCACCGGCGCTTCGCCGCGTGCGACGTGTGCCGGCGCGTGTTCTGGGAAGGCTCGCACTGGCGGCGCATGCGTTCGGTGGTCGACGCGATGCGTGCGCCAGCACCTCCGTCCAGCCTTGGCGACGCCTGAAAAAACAAAACCCCGCATGCCGAAGCATGCGGGGTTTTTCGACTGACGGCCGGCAATGCCGGCCCCGGGCGAAGCGCTTAGTTTGCCGCGCCCTTGTCGTTCGTGCCGGCAGCCGAAGCAGCAGCGGCCTTCGCCTTGCCCTTCGCCGAGCCGTGGGTCTTCAGCTGGTGTTTCGGCTTGCTGTGATCCTTCTTCATCGGTGCCGAAGCGGGCGCCATCGCGTCGCCTGCCGGCGCCGAAGCCGCCTCCTGTGCGAATGCCGAAACCGATGCGAGTGCGAATGCTGCAGTCATGATCGAAGCGAGCGTCTTCTTCATTGTTCTTCCTTTAGCGGAGAAAAAGTCAAACGTACCGGTAAGAGATGCGAGGCATTCGCATCGGAACACCAGTCGCGCCGGGGTTTCCGGTCGCCGCCGGGCGGCCGGCTTGCGCCGTTTCGCCGCGACAAAGACTGACGTACTGGCTCCACAACGCGCCACCTTCGCGGCGAGTTGACACGCGGCTTGCGCCTCTCGGGTTTTCCCCGACGATGCCGGCTTCCGGCCGCCCCGCCACGCGTATCCGCCATCGCACGGCCCGCCGCCGGCGGCCGCGGCGGCTCGGCAAACCGGCTCTCGCGCGCTGCCCCGCGACGCTATACTGGTCATCCATCCGTCCCTTTCCCCGGAAACCGGAGCGCGGGCGGTCGCCAGGCCGCCGCCGTCTCGAGGCACTCAAATTGCCCGAACACAATCTGGACAAACTGAAAATCGAGCGGCGTCCGATCGCACCGGTGCCACGCCGGCGCCGGTGGGGCCGCTATGCGGTGGCCGCCGCGCTCGTCATCGTCGCGATCGTCGCCGCGCTCGCGCTCACCGGCCGGCCGACGGTCGACACGGCTTCCGTCACGTCGGCCTACCCGTACCAGAACGACACCCTGCTCAATGCAACCGGCTACGTCGTGCCGCAGCGCAAGGCCGCGGTCGCGTCGAAGGGCCAGGGACGCGTCGAATGGCTCGGCGTGCTCGAAGGCACGCGCGTGAAGAAGGACGAGATCATCGCGCGGCTCGAAAGCCGCGACGTCGAGGCGTCGCTGGCGCAGGCGCTCGCCCAGGTGAAGGTCTCCCGCGCAAACCTCGGCGTCGCGCAGGCGGAACTGAAGGACGCCGAGATCGCGCTGCGCCGCACCACGGTGCTCGCGCCGAAGGGCGCGGTGCCGGCCGCGCTGCTCGACACCGATACGGCGCGCGTGAACAAGGCGCGCGCGTCGGTCAACAGCGACCAGGCCGCGATCGCATCCGCCGAAGCGAACGCGCAGGCCGCGCGGGTCGCGGTCGACCAGACGGTGATCCGTGCGCCGTTCGACGGGATCGTGCTCGCGAAGCATGCGAACGTCGGCGACAACATCACGCCGTTCTCGTCCGCGTCGGACAGCAAGGGCGCGGTCGTGACGATCGCCGACATGGACACGCTCGAGGTCGAGGCCGATGTCGCCGAATCGAACATCGCGAAGATCCGGGCTGAGCAGCCGTGCGAGATCCAGCTCGACGCGCTGCCCGACATGCGCTTCGCGGGCCGCGTGTCGCGCATCGTGCCGACCGTCGACCGCTCGAAGGCGACGGTGCTCGTGAAGGTGCGTTTCGTCGACCGCGACGAGCGCGTGCTGCCCGACATGAGCGCGAAGATCGCGTTCCTGTCGAAGCCCGCGTCGCCGCAGGACCGGCAGCCGGTGACGGCCGTGCAGGCGAGCGCGGTGGTCGAGCGCGACGGCCGGCCGGTCGTGTTCGTCGTGAAGGACGACACCGTGCATGCGGCGGCGGTGACGACCGGCACGCGGATCGGCGAACTCGTCGCGATCCGCGGCGTGAAGCCCGGCGACATGGTCGTGCTCGCGCCGGGCGCGAAGCTGAAGGACGGCGCGAAAGTGACCGTCGCGAAGAAATAGCGTGGCGCGCGTGAACGACGCCTCGCCGCCCCTCGTCGAGATCAGCCACGTCGCGAAGTCGTACCGGCGCGGCAACCAGGTCGTGCCGGTGCTGACCGACATCACGCTCGACATCGGCCAAGGCGACTTCATCGCGCTGATGGGGCCGTCGGGTTCCGGCAAGAGCACGCTGCTCAATCTCGTCGCCGGCATCGACCGGCCCGACAGCGGCGAACTGCGCGTGGGCGGCCTCGACATCACGCGGCTCGAGGAAGCGCAACTGGCCGAATGGCGCGCGGCGAACGTCGGCTTCATCTTCCAGTTCTACAACCTGATGCCGGTGCTCACCGCGTTCGAGAACGTCGAGCTGCCGCTGATGCTCACGCCCCTGTCGCGCCGCGAACGGCGCGAGCGCGTCGAACTGGTGCTCGACATGGTGAACCTCGGCGACCGGACCAGCCATTACCCGTCCGAGCTGTCGGGCGGCCAGCAGCAGCGCGTCGCGATCGCGCGCGCGTTGATCACCGATCCGGTGCTGATCGTCGCCGACGAGCCGACCGGCGACCTCGACCGCGCGTCGGCCAGCGACGTGCTGGCGATGCTGCAGCGAATGAACGCCGAGCTCGGCAAGACGATCATCATGGTGACCCACGATGCGCACGCGGCCGCCGCCGCGCGCGCGCTCGTGCATCTGGAAAAAGGGGAGCTGATCGATGGGCACGCCGTCTGACGGACGGGAGCGCGCAAGATGATCGTGCTGAAGCTGATCGCGCGCAATGCGCTGCGGCACCGGCTGCGCACGCTGCTGACCGTGCTCGGGCTGACCATCGCGGTGCTGGCGTTCGGGCTGCTGCACACCGTCGTCGACGCGTGGTACGCGGGCGCGGCCGCCGCGTCCAGCGGCCGGCTCGTCACCCGCAACGCGATCTCGCTCGTGTTCCCGCTGCCGGTCAGCTACGAGAACCGGATTCGCGGCGTCGACGGCGTGACGGCCGTGGTCCGCTCGAACTGGTTCGGCGGCGTGTACCGCGACCCGAAGAACTTCTTCGCGAGCTTTGCGGTGTCGGAGAACTACCTCGACCTGTATCCCGAATTCATCCTCCCGGCGCAGCAGCGCGCCGACTACGACCGCGACCGCCGCGGCTGCCTCGTCGGGCGGCAGCTCGCGACCCAGTTCGGCTTCCGGATCGGCGACGTGATTCCGCTGAAGGGCACGATCTATCCGGGCACGTGGGATTTCGTCGTGCGCGGCATTCTCGACGGCCGGGACGACTCGACGATCACGCGCCAGCTGGTGTTCCACTGGGACTACCTGAACGAGACGGTGCGCAAGCGCACGCCGAAACAGGCCGACCAGGTCGGCGTGTTCGTGCTCGGCGTCGCGAATCCGGACGACGGCGCCGCAATCGCGCGCAACGTCGACGCGGTGTTCAGGAACTCGCTCGCCGAAACGCTGACCGAGACCGAGCAGGCGTTCCAGCTCGGCTTCGTCGCGATGTCGAACCAGATCATCGCGGCGATCCGCGTCGTGTCGTACGTGGTGATCCTGATCATCATGGCCGTGATGGCGAACGCGATGGCGATGAGCGCGCGCGAACGCACCGCCGAATACGCGACGCTGAAGGCGCTCGGCTTCGGCCCGGGCTTTCTCGCGCTGATCGTGTTCGGCGAATCGGTCGTGATCGCGGTGGTCGGCGGCGCGCTCGGGATACTCGCGACGCCGCCGGCCGCGGTCCTGTTCAAGCAGGCCGCCGGCGGGATCTTCCCGGTGTTCAAGGTGTCGGCCGGGACGATGGCGCTGCAGGCCGCGTGCTCGGGCGCGGTCGGCCTCGCGGCCGCGCTCGTGCCGGCGTGGCAGGCCGCGCGCGTGCGCGTGGTCGAAGGCCTGCGGGCGATCGGGTAGGCGCATGGCGATTCCGCTGACCTACATCGCGCGCAACCTGTGGACCCGGCGGCTCACCACCGCGCTCACCGCGGGCGGCATGGCGCTCGTGATCTTCGTGTTCGCGACGGTGCAGATGCTCGATGCGGGGCTCACGAAGACGCTCGTGTCGACCGGCGAACCGGACAACGTCGTGGTGATCCGCAAGGGCGCCGAAACCGAGATCCAGAGTTCGATCGACCACCAGCAGGCCAACGCGCTCGAGATGCATCCGGCCGTCGCGCTCGGCCCCGACGGCCGGCCGCGGGTGTCGAAGGAAGCCGTCGTGCTGATCTCGCTCGTGAAGACGTCGACCGGCAAGCCGTCGAACGTCGTGATTCGCGGCGTGTCGCCGGCCGGCCTCGCGCTGCGGCCGCGCGTGAAGCGCGTGGCCGGCCGCACGTTCGCGCCGGGCTCGTCGGAAATCGTCGTCGGCAGCGCGATCGCGAAAGGCTTCAGCGGCACGCAGCTCGGCGACCGCCTGCGTTTCGCGCAGCGCGACTGGACCGTCGTCGGCGTGTTCGACGCCGGCGGCAGCGGCTTCGATTCGGAGATCTGGGGCGACGTCGACCAGCTGATGCAGTCGTTCCGGCGCTCCAGCTACTCGTCGATGGTGCTGCGCATCCCGAGCGCCGACGGCTTCGCGCGCTTCAAGGCCGACATCGACGTCGACCCGCGCCTGACCGACGAAGCGAAACGCGAGCAGACGTTTTACGGCGACCAGTCGAAGGCGCTGTCGACCTTCATCAACATCCTCGGCATCACGCTGTCGACGATCTTCTCGATCGCCGCGATGATCGGCGCGATGATCACGATGTACGCGTCGGTCTCGAACCGCACCGCCGAGATCGGCACGCTGCGCGCGCTCGGCTTCAAGCGCATGAACGTGCTCGCCGCGTTCCTGCTGGAGGCGCTGCTGCTGGGCTTCGCCGGCGGCGTCGCGGGGCTCGCGTGCGCGTCGCTGATGGAGTTCGCGTCGTTCTCGACGACCAACTTCCAGACCTTCTCCGACCTGTCGTTCCGCTTCGTGCTGACGCCCGCGATCGTCGTGAAGACGCTGCTGTTCTCGCTGTTGATGGGGCTCGTCGGCGGGTTCCTGCCGGCGATGCGCGCCGCGCGGCTGAACATCGTCGACGCGCTGCGCGCGCGGTGACGCGCGCGGCCGCTCAACGTGCGCGCGGCACCCACGCGCCGTGGAACCCGGCCGGCACGCGACGCGGCAGGTGCACCGTCGCGACCGGCGCCGCATCGATCGCGCGCGCATCGAGGATCACGACGTCGCTCGTATCCGTCACCGCGCGGTAGACCACCACCAGCAGCCAGCCGTCGTCCTCGTCGCTGCCGCCCGGGCGCGGCACGAACACCGGCTCGCCGTTCTGGTCGCCGGCCGGCACCGCGTAGCGCGTCGTCGTGCCGCGCACGTGGTCGAAGCGCATCACGCCGCGCATTTCCGCATTGTTCGGCTGCTCGGCCGCATACAGGTAGCGGTAGCCGCGCCCCGTCCGGCTTTCGTTGATGCGCGGCAGCTCGATGCCGCCGTCGGCGAGCGGCCCTTCGTCGACCAGCCCGTTCGCGGTGTCGATCACGTAGCGCCACAGCTCGCCGACCGGATTGTCGGCAAAGCGGCCGGTGCGCGCGTCGAGCCGCAGGAACCACGGATAGCGGACCACATCGAGCACGATGCACGACGCGTCGCAGTCGTACGCGTTCACGACGTGCTGGATGAAGCACGGCTCGATGCCGAACCAGCGCACGTCGCCGCCGTGGCGCGGGATCACGCCGATCCGCGCGTCGCGGTCGTCGTGCCAGCGCAGCGGCATCCGGTGCCCCTGCTTCAGCATCGCGAAGTCGTAGCCGACGTTCAGGTCGAGCAGCAGGCTGCGGGTTTCGGTGATCGCGAGGTCGTGCATCATCGACGGTGCGCGCACCTCGACGGCAAGGTCGACGCGCTGCACGCCCTGCGCGTCCGCGACGCCGTAGCGCAGCCACGGTTCGCGCCAGTCCGCGCGAAACAGGATCAGTTCGCCCGTCACCGGATCGACCTTCGGATGCGCGCTCATCGCGCCGCCGAACGCCGCGTGCCGCGCGGGCGCACCGAGCGTGTCGAGCGCGGCGGTGATCGCAAGCGGCGCGCCGCCTTCGGCCAGCGCGAGCAATTCGCCCGCATGCAGCAGCACGTTCACGTTCGGATTCGTGTCGGACAGGTGCGGCGCCTGCGCGGGGGCATGCACGGCGGCCCAGCGCCGCGTGCGCGCCCAGCGGTTCCGGTAGCCGGCCGCGCGGCCGTTTTCGAACGCGATCGCGTGCAGCATCGCCGCTTCCGGCCACCACGACAGCACGTCGTTCCCGTCGAAACGGCCGCCCGGCGGATTCGGGCCGTTGCGCAGCAGCGTGCCGTCGAGTTCGGGCGGGATCGTGCCGGTCACGCGCAGGTCGACCAGGTCGACCTCGTCGGCGACCGGCGCGATCGCACCGTGATTCAGGTCGAATACGGTCATCGCCTCGGCGCTCCGTCAGCAGTCTTCGGACGACGGCGGCAGATCGCCGCGCGCCAGCGCGAGCGCGTGGTCGCGCACGTCGTCCGGCCAGCCGGCGATCAGCTCGGCCATCCGCGCAAGGTCGTTCGCATACAGCGCACGCGCGGCCTCCTCGAAACCGGGCAGGTCGCCCGCGATCGCCGACATGAAGTGGTACGCACGCGCCTGCGCGCCGCGACGCCGGTCGGCCGCCGCATGCGTGCGCCGCGCGTCCTCGACGAGCTTGCGCAGCGCGACCGACGCGCCGCCCGGCTGCGCGGCGAGCCAGTCCCAGTGACGCGGCAGCAACGTGACCTCGCGCGACACGACACCGAGCTTCGGGCGGCCGCGGCCGCGTTGTTCGCCGGCGCCAGCCGGCTCGCCGGCTGGCGCCGGCGCATCGGCTGGTGCCGCCGTGTAACGCGCGCGGATATCGTCCGCCGTGCCGCGCAGGTCGAGGTCGATCGCGCGGCCGGTCGCGTCGTCGAAGATCACGATCGTGCCGGACATCGTGTCGCCGGACGCCTGCCGGACCGCGACCGCCACAGCCGCGAGGGGGCCGGACGCGATGCGGCGGTGGCCGTCGAACGCCGAGTAGGAAGGGAAAAGCGCGGAAAGTGTCATCGTGGTCGCCCGTGGGCAGCAATCAGAATGGCGCTATTTTTATCCGGGTATAAATTGAATGTCAATATCACCCGGGTAAAAATTTGATATCTCGACGCGACCGATCGATTCAAATCCTGAATCGATCAAGTCAGTAATTGGCATGAAAGTGCAATTTTCGCCATGACAGAATGATCCGGACGCCCCGTCCCGGGGCATCGGCGTCCGGCCTCCGGCCGGCAACCTCACCACGAAAAAACGCGCGCACCCGACGCGCAGCCGCACGACGGCACCTTCCGCTCTTCGGAGGAGACAGTCATGAATCCGCTTCACGCATTGCCGGCGTCCGCGTCGGCAACGGCCCGGCGCACCCGCGTGCGCTGGCTCGTGCTGACCGTGCTGTTCGCGGTCACGACGATCAACTACGCGGATCGCGCGGCGATCGCGATCGCGGGCCCGGCACTCGCCCGCGCGATGCACCTGAGCCACGTGCAGATGGGCTTCATCTTCTCGGCATTCGGCTGGTCGTACGTCATCGCGCAACTGCCGGGCGGCTGGCTGCTCGACCGCTTCGGGTCGCGCATCGTCTATGCGTTCAGCATCTTCTTCTGGTCGCTGTTCACGCTGCTGCAGGGCGGCATCGGCTTCTTCGGCGGGGCGGCCGCATTCGCGCTGCTGTTCGCGCTGCGCTTCCTCGTCGGCGCGGCCGAGGCGCCGTCGTTCCCGGCCAACAGCCGGATCGTGTCCACCTGGTTCCCGGCCTCGGAGCGCGGCACCGCGTCGGCGATCTTCAATGCCGCGCAGTACGCGGCGACCGTCGTGTTCGCACCGCTGATGGGCTGGCTCGTGCACGCGTTCGGCTGGCAGTCGGTGTTCGCGGTGATGGGCGTGCTCGGCTTCGCGTTCGTGCTGGTGTGGAACCGCACGATGTACGACCCGAAGGCGCACCCGCGCATCAACCGCGCGGAGCTCGACTACCTCGCCGAAGGCGGTGCGCTCGTCAACATCGACCAGGCGACCGGCGCGCGCGACGGCGGACCGTCGCTGCGTCACGTGAAGGCGCTGCTGAGGAACCGGATGCTCGTCGGCGTGTACGTCGCGCAGTACTGCATCAACGCGCTCACCTACTTCTTCATCACGTGGTTTCCCGTCTATCTCGTGCAGGCGCGCGGGATGTCGATCCTCAACGCGGGGCTCGTCGCGTCGATCCCCGCCGTGTGCGGGTTCCTCGGCGGGATTCTCGGCGGCATCGTGTCCGACGCGCTGCTCAAGCAGGGCCAATCGCTGTCGGTCGCGCGCAAGGTGCCGATCGTGATCGGCATGCTGCTGTCGATGTCGATGATCGTCTGCAACTACACCGATTCGCACGTGCTGGTCGTGCTGTTCATGGCGCTGTCGTTCTTCGGCAAGGGGCTCGGCGCGCTCGGCTGGGCCGTCAACGCCGACACCGCGCCGCGCCAGATCGCCGGCCTGAGCGGCGCGCTGCTCAACACCTGCGGCAACCTTTCCAGCATCACGACGCCGATCGCGATCGGCTATATCGTCGACCGCAGCGGCTCGTTCAACGGCGCGCTCGTCTACGTCGTCGCGCACGCGCTCGTTGCCGTGATCTGCTACCTGTTCGTCGTCGGCGAAATTCGCCGCGTCGAGCTGAACTGAACGGCGCGGGCCGCGCCGGCGCGTCCGGCAGCCCGTGCATCAACGGAACCAGGAGCGAACCGATGTCCGAATCCCGCCGTGCCGGCACCCCGCGCGTCACGCGCATGCAGGTGATCCCCGTCGCCGGCCGCGACAGCATGCTGCTGAACCTGTGCGGCGCGCACGCGCCGTATTTCACGCGCAACCTCGTGATCCTCAAGGACAGCAGCGGCCACACGGGCGTCGGCGAAGTGCCCGGCGGCGAAGGCATCCGCCATGCGCTCGAGCGGATGACCGATCTCGTGACCGGCCAGTCGATCGGCCGTTACCAGGCGACGCTCAACACGGTGCGCGCGGCGCTGTCCGGCAGCGATGCGGGTGCCGGGCGCACGATCCGGCACGAGGTGACGTCGGCCGGCGAGGCGGCCGTGCTGCGCCAGCCGCACGAGATCAACCTACGGCTCGACAACGTGATCACCGCGATCGAGGCCGCGCTGCTCGACCTGCTCGGCCAGCATCTCGACGTGCCGGTGGCGGCCCTGCTCGGCGAAGGCCAGCAGCGCGACGCGGTGCCGATGCTCGCTTATCTCTTCTATATCGGCGACCGGCGCCGCACCGACCTGCCGTATCGCGACGAAGCGCAGGCGCGGGACCCGTGGTTCCGTCTGCGCAACGAAGCCGCGCTCACGCCGGCCGCGATCGCGCAGCAGGCCGAGGCCGCGGTCGAGCGCTACGGCTTCGTCGATTTCAAGCTGAAGGGCGGCGTGATGGCCGGCGCGGACGAGATGGAAGCGATCGCGGCGATCAAGGCGCGCTTTCCCGACGCGCGCGCGACGCTCGACCCGAACGGCGCGTGGTCGCTCGACGAAGCGGTCGCGCTGTGCCGCGGGCAAGGCCATCTGCTCGCGTATGCGGAGGACCCGTGCGGGCCGGAGGCCGGCTACTCCGGCCGCGAGGTGATGGCCGAGTTCCGGCGGGCGACCGGCATCCCGACCGCGACCAACATGATCGCGACCGACTGGCGTCAGATGGATCACGCGGTGCGGCTGCAGGCGGTCGACATCCCGCTCGCCGATCCGCACTTCTGGACGATGCAGGGCTCGGTGCGGCTCGCGCAGCTGTGCCGCGACTGGGGACTCACGTGGGGTTCGCACTCGAACAACCACTTCGACGTGTCGCTCGCGATGTTCACGCACGCGGCCGCCGCGGCGCCCGGCACGATCACCGCGATCGACACGCACTGGATCTGGCAGGAAGGCGACGCGCGGCTCACGCGCGAACCGCTCGAGATCGTCGGCGGCCGGGTGGCCGTGCCCGAGCGGCCGGGGCTCGGGATCGAGCTCGACATGGCGCAGGTCGAGGCCGCGCATGCGCTGTATCGGGAAGTCGGCGGCACGGCGCGCGACGATGCGATGGCGATGCGTTATCTGGTGCCCGGCTGGACGTACGATCCGAAGCGGCCGAGTTTCGGGCGTCGCCAATAGGCTCGCCTTCGCGTCGCGGCGGCCGTCGCCCGTACGACGGGCCGCGCTATCGGCTACGCGCCCCCGGCAGCGCGGCCGCGCTCCGTGCGACGCTGCACGCGATCCGGTCCGCATGCGCGAGCGCCGGATCGAGCCCCGGGTCGTAGATCGTGAAGTCGATCCCCGCAACGCGGCCGGATGCGACGAGCGGCCCGAGCAACGCATCGAGCCCGTCGAAGTCCAGCCCCGGCGAGCCGGGCGAATCCACGGCCGGAAGCTGCGACTGATCGAGCACGTCGAGATCGACGTGCAACCACACCCGCCGAAGCGCGCGCATGCGCAGCCAGTCGACGAGTTCGCGAGCAACGGCGGCAGGCCCGCGCGCCAGCAACTGCTGGATCGTCGTGCGCGTGATCGCGGTCCGGACGATATCGCCGTAGGCGGCCTCGAACGCGGCGGATTCGGCGTCGCGCTCGCCGACCTGGCATGCGTCGCGATCGTCGACCAGCGGGCCGTCCAGATCCGGCCAGCACGTCAGCAGCGGCTCTCCTCGGCCGGTCGCCAGCGCGAGGTCCATCCCCGCCGCGGAGCCGAGCCGCGTCGACGTGTCGTAGTTGCCCGGATGGAAGAAGTCGCTGTGTCCGTCGACATGGACAAGCCCGCTGCCGCCTGCGTGCCGGTTTCCCAGCAGGCATCCGAGCAGGATGCTGCAGTCGCCGCCGAGCACGATCGGAAAGGCGTGCCGGTCGAGCGCGCCGGCGACGTGCGCGGCAAGTTCGAGCGAGAACGCGCGGATCGACTCGCCGTTACGGATGCGGGTGCCGGGTTGCGGCTCGAACGCATAGGCGGGATGCTGGAGCCACGAAACGCGCGCGCTCAGACGTGCGGCGAGCCCGGTAGCGAGCAGCGCGTCCGGGCCGCGCCACGTGTCGGGCTCTCGTCCGGCGCCGTTCGGCTTGAGGCCGAGGCTGCTCGGCGCGGCGATGAGTTCGATCGGTCGAGCGACACCGGTTGACGAACGTTCAGCCTGCAGGTCGGACGAAGCGGTCGGCACCGTCATGACTTCTCCTCGCGCAATTGTGGTCATCATGCGTGATAACCTGTCAAAAGGTCATCAAAGGTTAGCATCGATTTAACCCATGTCAACGATTTCACCGGTTATGGAAGCGCACACGTTCGAGGCTCGCGATTTCATCGGCGGTCACTTCGTTCTCGACTTCGTCAACACGATGACCGGCCGTGACGAGACGCCGCGCGACTGGCTGCCCGATTATTCCGCGTATCTCGCGTGGCTGGCGTCGTCGGGCTTGCTGCCGGCGCTCGACCTGAAGCCGCTCGCGGCCCGCGCGGCCGAAGCGCCCGCGGCGGCCGACCGTGCGCTGCGCGATGCCAGGCGCTTGCGTGAAGCGTTGTTCGGCATTTTCGATGCGCTGGCGCACCGCGCATCGCCGGGCACGGCGGATCTCACCACGCTGGAGCACGTGTGGCGGCGCGCGGTGAGCGGGCAGCGCCTCGTCGCGACGGCGGCCGGACGAGTGGAATTCCACGACGCGCCGGATACGCGCGGCGGCACGGACCTGCACCTGCCCACCGATCGGATTGCGCTCGACGCGGTGAAGCTGCTCCAAGCGATACCGGATGGTCGGCTCCGGATGTGCGCGGGGCCGAATTGCGCGTGGCTGTTCATCGACAGCTCGAAGACGGGGCGCCGCAAGTGGTGCGACATGGCAACCTGCGGAAACGTCGCGAAGGCACGACGGCATTACCACGCGACAAGGCACGGGGCGGCCGGGCCGGCACACGATCGCGACGCGGCCGAATAGGAACGGGTCGCGTCGAAAGCAAGGTATGAGGCGCCTGCGTTGTGCGCGGCATGCTGGAAAACAAAAAGGGCCCGGTCTTGCGACCGAGCCCTTCGGATTCCGTTGGTGGAGCGGAGGAGGATCGAACTCCCGACCTTCGCATTGCGAACGCGACGCTCTCCCAGCTGAGCTACCGCCCCAACAGTCCACCATCATACACATGCATTTCCGCGCTTGGCAATAGGGGTTCCGTCACCGCCGAATGCGTCACTTCGACGGCGCGCCGGCCAGCACCCATTCGACCACGGAACGCAGATCCGCGTCGCTCATGCGCGGGTGCGCCGGCATCGGAATCGCGCCCCAGACGCCGGAGCCGCCGTCCTTCACCTTCTTCGACAGCTTCGCGGCGGCCTGCGGATCGGACTTGTAGCGGGCGGCGATATCCTTGAACGACGGGCCGACGAGCTTGCGGTCCACCGCGTGGCAGCCCATGCAGGCGTTGCTGCGCGCGACCTTCAGGCCGTCGCCGACGTCCGCATGCGCCGTGCCGAGCGCCGCTGCCGCGAGCCCCGCGGCCGCGGCGCCCTGCACCATCCATTGCCGGATCTTCATCTGCATCGACTTCATTGCGGCGTTGCCTTCGGGTTGCCCGGGTGCACGCTCGACGAATTCGAGATCGGCGCGGGCGGCTGCAGCGGCGTGGACTGGACCGACGCATCGGGCACCGCACCGACTGTCGCGGCATCCGCGGGGGCGGCCGCGGCCTGCGCACCGGACGCATCGCTCGGCGACGCGGCCTGCAATGCCTGCGCGTCCTGCGGCTTGACGTACTGGAACACCTTCACGACCTTCTCGACGCCCGGCACCTGGCTCGCCGCATCGGCGCCGCGATTGCCTTCGTCGACCGTCACGAGCCCCATCAGGTAGATGTTGCCGCGCTCGCTGACGACCTTGTAGTAGTTCGCCGACAGCCCCTTCGTCGCGATCAGCTCGGACTTCACGCGCCCTTCGAGGTACGAGTCGTTCGCGCGCGACGACAGCGACGATGCCGGCTCGACCGACAGCTCGTTGACGATCGCGTTCACGTTGTTGATGCCGCGCACGATTTCCTCGGCGCGCTGCTTCGACGCGTTGTTCGGCACTTCGCCCGTCAGCAGCACACGGCGGTTGAACACCGTGACGTTCACGTGCGACTGGTCCGGCAGCCCGTTGTTGATCTGCGTGAGCGACTTGACCTGGATCTCGCGATCCTCGGTCTGCGCGCCGAGCGTGCGGCGATCGGTCGCGATCAGCGCGCCGCCGCCGGCCGCCGCACCCAGCACGCCGAGCACGCAGCCCTGCAGCGACAGCGCGAGGCCCGCCGTCAGCGCGGCGAGCAAGGTGGTTCTGACGAGCGTCTGTTTGACGCGGCTTTGATTCATCGACGGCTCTCCTTCGTTCAATCCTCACCCAGCAGCATCGCGTCGATGCCGTCGCACAGGCAGTGGATGGTCAGCAGATGGACTTCGTGGACGCGCGCCGCACGCGAGGCGGGCACGCTGATCGGAATATCGGTGTCGGACAGCGCGGCCGCGATGGCGTGGTCGCTGCCGCCCGTCAGCGCGACGACGGTCATCTCGCGCTCGTGCGCCTCGTCGATCGCGGCCAGCACGCGCGGCGACGCGCCGCTCGCGTCGAGCACCAGCAGGATGTCGCCGGTCTGCCCGAGCACGCGCACCTGCTGCGCGAACAGCTGGTCGGCGGCCAACGCCCCCATGAGGCCGCCCTGCGACGCATCGGTGGCCAGCGCGATCGCGGGCAGGCCCGGACGCTCGCGCTCGAAGCCGCCGACGAGCGACACGGCGAGGTAGTGCGCGGCGGCAGCCGACGGGCCGTCGCCGCACGCGACGATCTTGTTGCCGTTCGCCAGCGCGGCGAACATCGCGTCGACCGCGGCCGCGATCGGCAGCGACAGCGCATCGGCCGCTTCGGCGTGAAGCGCGGCGCTGTCGCGGAAATGTTGCTGAATACGTTCGACTGACATCGATTCCTGGTGAACTGGGCGCGTGGCACGCCGCGCGCAACGTCATGGGTGCGGCGAGTTTACCGCACTCCGGCATCCTCTCCGGCGGTATGGCAAGAACTCTTTACATCTCGTCACAGCTCGCGGCTACGCATCGTCGGCACGAAATGCGTCACGCAGCCACTCGAGCCGGCCGGCCTCGAACGCGACGACGTCGAAACGGCACGCGGCGCCCGCGCCGTGCCGCACCCAGAAATGGAGCGCGGCCGCGACCAGACGCCGCCGCTTGCGCCAGCCGACGCTCGCGGCCGCGCCGCCGTGCCGGCTGCTGCGCCGCGCGCGCACCTCGACGAACACGAGCGTGCCGTCGGGCGTGCGCATCACGAGGTCGAGCTCGCCGCCGCGCATCGTCACGTTCGCCGCGACGCATACGAGGCCGCGGCGCTCCAGGAATTGCCGCGCGCGCTGCTCGAACGTCGCACCCACCGATCTGGATCGCGCCGCGCGGGAAAAGTTGCCGCCGCCGGGCGGCAAACCGCGCCCGCTGCCCTGCGCGGCCGGCGCCGCGTGGCACAATGCCGTCCTTGTTCCGCTTGCGCCGCGATTGCGCGCATTGCCTGCCATGACTGCCCTCCTCGAACTCGCGAAAACGCAGCATTACCCGGACGCCGCGCTCTACGTGGTCGCGACGCCGATCGGCAACACCGCCGACATCACGCTGCGCGCACTGCACGTGCTCGGCCTCGCCGACCGCATCGCGGCCGAAGACACCCGCAATACGGGCCAGCTGCTAGCCCGCTACGGCATCTCGAAACCGCTCGTCGCCGTGCACGAGCACAACGAACGCGAAGCGGCGCTGCGCGTGATCGAGCTGCTGCGCGCAGGCGAACGCGTCGCGTACGTGTCGGACGCCGGCACACCCGGCATCTCGGACCCCGGCGCGCGGCTCGTCGACGCCGTGCGCGCGGCCGGCTTCGCGGTGATTCCGCTGCCGGGCGCGAGCGCGGCCGTGACCGCGCTGAGCGTGGCGGGTGACTGGGCCGGCGCGTTCACGTTCGCGGGCTTCCTGCCGCCGAAGGCGAAGCAGCGCGCGAGCGCGCTGCAGGCGCTCGTGCGGCACCCGTACGCGCTGGTGTTCTACGAAGCGCCGCACCGGATCGCCGAGACCGTCGCGGCACTCGCCGACGCGTTCGGCCCCGCGCGCCGGCTGCTGATCGCACGCGAGCTCACCAAGCTACACGAGCAACTGTTCCAGGGCACCCTGGCCGAAGGACAGAGCTGGCTCGACGGCGATGCGAACCGGCAGCGCGGCGAGTTCGTGCTGGTCGTCGAAGGCGCGCCAGCCGACAGCGGCGAGGCCGACGACACCGCGCACGACGCGCTGCTCAAACTGCTGCTGGAAGAAGTGCCGGTGAAGAGCGCGGCGAAGCTCGCGGCCGCGCTGACGGGTGCGTCGCGCAACGCGCTGTATGCGCGCGCGCTCGCGCTGAAGGAAGGCTGACGCGCGAGCGCGGGCGGCATCCGCCGCCCGGCCCGCGGAAACGCAAAAGGGCTGCCCGAAGGCAGCCCTTTTGCATGGGCGGACGAACCGCCGCGTTACTTCGCCGAGACCGACGCCAACATTTCGTCGCGTGCCTCGCGCGCTTCCTGCGGCGACAGCCCTTCGATCTTCACGCGGCCCGTGCCGGCGTGCACGAGGCCGATCATCCTGGCAGCGGCATACGACAGGTCGAGCACGCGGCCGCGCTTGTACGGCCCGCGGTCGTTGACCTTCACGACGACCCACTTGCCGGTCGACGAGTTCGTCACCTTGATGTACGACGACAGCGGCAGCGTGCGGTGCGCGGCGGTCAGCGCATTCATGTTGAAGCGCTCGCCGTTCGCGGTGCGGCGGCCGTGGAAATCCCGGCCATACCACGATGCCCGGCCCGTCTGGCGGAAGTCGGACACATCCTTGCCGTCGATCGGCTCGGCGTCGGCCAGCGACGACTTCTTCGCGTCCTTGCTGTCGGCAGCCGGCATCGATGCCAGCGCGGAATCGAAATTCAGTTGCTGCTTATCGTCATCCGCTTTCGCGGCCGCGGCCGTCTTGCCGACCGCGTTCTTCTGGTTGGCACTGCCGGTGGTCTGGCTGGGTGGCACCGCACAGCCCGTCAGCGCAAAAAATAATGCAATGGTCCCGAATCGAGTCGGAAAACGAAAATTCATCGACGTGTCGCCTTCTGGTTCGGGCCGCACCAACGCAACGCTGCTCAACAACGCAGATACGCGGCCCGGACGGCAAATGCGTGCACGCCCCGCTCGGATACGCGAGCAGGCGGCTAGCATGGGCGCGGCTTTCGTCTCTGCCGCAACCGTCCTGATTAGTTTTCACGTCTGGCGCAACCTGTCCCCGGCAGCCTGACCAGACCCCACATGCCGCCATCGAACATGGCTTTCACGTTCGCGCGCGTCGCGTACAGCCAACGCACAGGAACGGCGGCACAGGCCTCATCCGGCGGCGCGGCAGCAGGGCCGCAGACGGGCGCGCAGCACCCGGCCGGACAAGACGTGAGCACCGAATGCTCGGTGCTGGATACACCGCCGGACTCCCCGGCGGTCGATGCTTGACGGTGAATCCGACACCCCATTCAACGGGGTCGAAACACCAGCGAATTGCGTGAAATTCACGTGCAATGGAGCGCATTATACATAAACCAAAAGCCCATCTCGAAAAGCACCCCGTCCGGACCATTGATTCTCACTATGGCGGTAACAATCGGGATGCTCGGGGATTGCCCGCGGAAGCGTGTCCGACACTGCTCCGCAGGGCCGGCAGGCAGCGCGCGCGACCGGTACAATCGCTCCTTTTAGCCGCCGGTGCCTCCATGAAAGTCACGCTCATTCCGGTCACGCCGTTCCAGCAGAACTGCTCGCTGCTCGTCTGCGAAAAGACCGGCCGCGCCGCCATCGTCGATCCGGGCGGCGATCTCGAACGGATCGAACAGGAGATCGCGCGGCAGAACGTGCAGGTCGAGAAGGTGCTGCTCACGCACGGCCACGTCGATCACTGCGCGGGCGCGAAGGCGCTCGCGACGCGCTACGGCGTGCCGATCGTGGGGCCGCAGGAAGACGAGCGCTTCTGGATCGAGCAACTGCCGATGCAGAGCCAGCGCTTCGGCTTCCCGGCCGCCGAGACGTTCGAGCCGGACCACTGGCTGAACGACGGCGACACCGTGCAGTTCGGCGACGAGACGCTCGAGGTCTATCACTGCCCCGGCCACACGCCCGGCCACGTCGTGTTCTTCAGCCGCGCGCATCGCGTCGCGATCGTCGGCGATGTGCTGTTCGCCGGCTCGATCGGCCGTACCGATTTCCCGCGCGGCAACCATGCGGACCTCGTGCGCTCGATCAAGGAGAAGCTCTGGCCGCTCGGCGACGACGTCACGTTCGTGCCGGGCCACGGCCCGGTGTCGACCTTCGGCGACGAGCGCCGCACGAATCCGTTCGTGTCCGACAAGGTGTTCGGATGAACCAGACCGCCATCCCCGAAATCTACGTCAGCACCGACGTCGAGGCCGACGGCCCGATTCCCGGCCCGCACTCGATGCTGAGCTTCGCGTCGGCCGCCTATACCGAGGACAAGCAGCTGATCGCGACGTTCTCGGCGAACCTCGAGACGCTGCCTGGCGCGCAAGCCCATCCGGTGCAGGAAGCGTGGTGGAAGACGGAGCCCGACGCGTGGGCCGCATGCCGGCGCGACCTGCAGGCGCCCGAGGCCGCGCTGGTCGCGTACGTCGAGTGGGTCGAGGCGCTGCCGGGCAAGCCGGTGTTCGTCGCGATGCCGGCCGGCTTCGATTTCACGTTCATGTTCTGGTACATGATGCGCTTCGCCGGACGCTGCCCGTTCTCGTGGTCGGCGCTCGACATCAAGACGCTCGCGTTCGCGATGACGGGCCTGCCGTACCGCAAGGCGATCAAGCCGCGCTTTCCGAAGCACTGGTTCGACGATCACCCGCACACGCACGTCGCGCTCGACGACGCGATCGAGCAAGGCGCACTGTTCTGCAACATGCTCGCCGACCTGCGCCGTCAGCAGGCGGCGCTCGCGGGCCTCGCGGTGGCCGACACCGACCGGTCGGAACAGGCAGGGGTGGGACAAAACCCCACGGATCCGCGCGCAAATTAGCGAATCTCGCTCACCGGCGCGCCGCCAGATTGCCTTTCCTTCCCCGGCCCTCTAACATTCAGCGTGTTGTAGCTGCCGCATGGAGGCGCAGGTGACGCTCGATTCCTTTTCGCAAAAAATCCTTCGCCTGTTGCAGCTCGACGCGCGCCGTTCCGTACAGGAAATCTCCGACCAGGTCGGCCTGTCGAGCACGCCGTGCTGGCGCCGCATCAAGGACATGGAACAGTCCGGCGTGATCCAGCGCTACACCGCGCTGCTCGACCGCGAGAAACTCGGCCTGCACGTGTGCGCGCTCGCGCACGTGCACCTGACCCGCCACAACGAAGGCGGCGTCGAGCAGTTCGAGCGCGAGATCGCGACCTGCCCGGAAGTCACCGAGTGCTACAGCACGACGGGTGAAGCCGACTACATCCTCAAGATCGTCGCCCCCGACATCAAGGCCTACGACGTGTTCCTGCACGAACGCATCTTCAAGATCCCGGCCGTGTCGCAGGTGCGCACGAGCGTCGTGCTGCGCGAAATCAAGTTCGACACGCAATTGCCGCTGTAACGCACGCGACGCGTTCGACGGCGCCGCTCACGCCTGCGCAGGCAGCCCGCGCGTGAAACCGATCCGGCGCGCGCCGAACTGGCGCTTCAGCGTGTCGACATCGAGCCGGCTGGCCAGTGCCGCGTCGGTATCGCCTGCGCCGGCGTCGAGCGTCACGTCGATCTCGAGCCCCGTGCTCAGGTAGTGCAGGTTGATCGCGGCCGCATGCAGCCCGCGCTGCGCAAGCGCGGTCTCGAGCCGCGCCGTGATCTCGTCGCGCGGCGGCAGCGCGAGCGCCGGACGGCGCGCCGCGTCGTTCTCGGGGTCGACGTGGATCAGCGCGTCGAGCACGCGCGGGTCGCTCAGCACGCGCGCACGCGCGGTTTCCGCGATGTAGTGCCCTTCGGAGACGGAGATCATGGGATCGACGAGGATGTGCGCGTCGACGAGCGCCGTATCGCCCATCTTGCGCGTGCGCAGGTCGTGCACGTCGCGCACGCCCGGCGTCGCCGCGAGCAGCGCGCGGATCTCGGCCGAGGCGGCGGTGTCGAGTGCGCGATCCGACAGGTCCTGCAGCGCGTCATAGCCGAACGTCCAGCCCATGCGCGCGACCATGAAGCCGACGATCGCGGCGGCGATCGGGTCGAGCAGCCGCACGCCGGCGAGGCTGCCGACGATGCCGATCGCAACGACGAGCGACGATGCGGCGTCCGAGCGCGCATGCCATGCGTTCGCGACGAGCATTGCCGAGCGCACGCGCCGCGCCTCGCGCAGCATGTAGCGGAACAGCGCCTCCTTCGACACGAGCACGGTCAGCGCGACGATCAGCGCGGAGAAATGGACGGCGGGGATGTTCTCGAGGTTCACGAGACGGTTGCCGGCGCGCCAGAGCATGCCGATGCCGACCGCGATCAGGATCGCGCCGAGAAACAGCGACGCGACGGTCTCGTAGCGGCTGTGTCCGTAATTGTGATCGGCATCCGGCGATGCACCACTATGGCGATTCGCAACCAGTACGACAAAATCCGAGATCAAATCGGAAATCGAATGGACGCCATCGGCAATCAATGCCTGCGAATGCGCAACCACGCCCACGACGATCTGAAACGTCGCCAGCACGACATTCAGCACGATACTGACGAAGGTGCTCTTGCGCGCGACCGCGTGCTTATCCGCGCTATGCGTGTCGCCAGAAAACGTGGACATGAAATACGAGATATCGATTGGGATACGGAATTCTATCAAACGCAGCCCGCGCGGCATTCCGATAACACAAAATTTTCCATTTAAATCAATCGCTTATGCGAACGGGTCGCATTTTCATTCACGCACCGTTTCTGACATTTTCATGACAACACGCATACGTTCCGGCGCCGGAATACAAAAAAGCCGCGCTCCTCGACGGATACGCGGCTCTTTTTGAGACGACGACTTAAACGATCGTTTAAATCGTAAACTGTTCGCGGTTCTTGCCGGCGATCCAGCGCGGCGGCTTGCCGCGGCCCGACCACGTCGCGCCCGTTTCCGGATCGCGGTACTTGGCTGCCACGCCGGCGCGCGGACGACCGACCTTGCCGGCCTTCGCGCGGCTGAGGCCGAGATCGGCGAGCGAAAAGCCGTAGTCGGCAATTTTCTGCTTCACGTCATTCAGCACTTCGGCGTATTCGCGCGACTTCGCTTCTTCGATTTGCTTCTCCAGCTTCTCCCGCTGGGCCAGCAGGTCCTTGTAAGAAGACATAGTTTCCCTTTCTATATGATCAATGGCGCCGGTCTGCAGCCGGTTCACCATTCATGGAATATTTGTGCCTCGGATTTTCGAAGGCAGAGATTAGCACAAAAAAGATTTGATAGAAGCGGGATTCACGAAAATCCCGAGACCAATTGTAATTCGCGCATGTCATTTTGACCGGCCACGGCCTTTTCTCAAATTTTCATGCGCTTGCGTAGAGATTAGGACATTACCGATCCGGTAATAGGTCTATCAACATACGCAATTACCCTGCATGTGGGAAAATCGAAGCTTTCATCAGGCGACAAGTTTTTGCATAAATCACATGGCGCGGTTCGCTAAACAGACAAAGCGGCATCCGCGGCGTCACGTCACATCCCGCGCGCAGGCCATCAACCGCTCGCGCAGCGCGCCGGCGTCGCCCGGCAGCGGGTCGAACGGCGTGCGCACGCGGCGGCCGTCGCAGCGCCAGTCGGCGCCGCGGCGGTCGACGCCGAGCAGGTCGAGCCCGTCGCGGCGCGCGGCGCTCGCGTCGTACGCGTCCCACAACGCCCGTTCGTCGTCGAACCCGAGCGGCGGCAGCGCATCGAGGCCCGTGCCGTCCACCCAGCCCATCCGGCCGAACCCGCCGATATAGCGCAGCCGCTCGATGTCGAGCGCCCAGAACGTGAAATCACCGAGCGCGAGATAGCGCGCCGCGTCGGGTTCGTAGCGCGTATAGCGCGCGGCGACATGCGGATCGTCGCCGAGCGGCACGAAGCGGCCGAGCAGCGTCGCGCGCTCGGCGTTCAGCACGTCGCCGTCCGGCGCGTCGACGACGAGGAAGCCCGCGCGCGGATCGGCGGCGAGATTGCGCGTGTGCTCGGCGAGGCCGCTCACGAGAATCACGGGCCGATGATTCGCGTCGGGGGCGAACGGCACGACCGTCGGATAGGGAAAACCTTGCGGGTCGCGCGCGTGGGTCGCGAGCGTGCCGAGCGCGCAGCGGTGCAGCAGGTGCAGGGCAAGGGCGGGATCGATGTTCACGGTGACTCCTGCGGTCGGAAGGCCTGGGCGGCAAGGATGGCGAAGGCGCGCAACACGGGCAAGCTCCGGTACGCCGCCTGCGCATCGATGTTACCCGCGGCGGCGGCCCGCCGGGCATCGGCCGGATGGCAGATGCGGCCCGCGCAAGCGGCGTGCGCGACGGGCCTGACGGCCAGCGCGCCGGCAAGACCGTAAGCGGTTCGATAGAATCGGACGAATCCGACGGGCGCGACGCGCCCGCGCATCGTCCATTCAAGAGCATTCCGTGTCCGAATCTTCCTCCCGATCCTCGTCCGCCTTCGCCGCGCCGCCCGACGCGCACCGCGTGCTGGCCTTGCCGGTTCGCCAGCGCGCACGCACGGCCACGATGGCGCTGTTCTTCGTCGCCGGCATGATGTACGCGTCGTGGGGCGTGCATGTGCCGACCGTGCGCGACAAGTTCGCGTTGAGCCCCGGGCTGCTGTCGATCGCGCTGTTCGCGGTCGCGGGCGGGTCGATCGCCGCGATGCTGACGATCGCGCGCTGGATCACGCGCGTCGGCTCGCGCACCGCGTGCCTCGCGGGCGGGCTCGTGATGTCCGCGTGCGCGGCGCTGATCCTCGTCGTGCCCGACTACTGGATGCTGCTGGTCGTGCTCGCGCTGTTCGGCTTCTCGATGGCGACGCTCGACGTCGCGATGAACGCGGAGGCGAGCGCGGTCGAGATCGCGCTCGGCAAGCCGATCATGTCGTCGCTGCACGGGATGTTCAGCATCGGCGGGATGTCGGGCGCGGCGGCCGGCGGCGCGCTGCTGTCGGCCGGCATGGCGCCCGCCATGCATCTCGCGCTCGCGGCGGCCATCAACGCGGCGGTGCTGGTGGCCGCGAGCCCGGCCGTGCTGCCGCACGTGCCGCATCACGAGCACGCGCACGGCGGCGGCAACCGCTGGCGCTCGCCCGCGCTGTGGATGCTCGGCGGCATCGCGCTGATCGCGCTGATTGCCGAAGGCGCGATGTACGACTGGGCAACGGTCTATATGCGCGACGTCGTCGCGGCGAGCCCCGCGCTCGCGAGCGCCGCGTATGCGGCATTCTCCGGCGGAATGGCGATCGCGCGTTTCGCGGGCGACGCGGTGCGCGCGCGGTTCGGCGCGCCGCAGCTCGTGTTCGCAAGCGCGTCGCTCGCGTGCGCCGGGATGATCGGCGCGCTGCTGTTGCCGAACCCGGCCGCCGTGCTGACGGGTTTCACGCTGATGGGCCTCGGCCTCGCGAACATGATGCCCGTGCTGTTCGCCGCTGCCGCGCGCGTGAAAGGCATCCACGCGGCCGAAGGTCTCGCGCACGTGGCCGGGCTCGCGTATTTCGGACTGCTGTTCGGTCCGGTCGTGATCGGCGCGGTCGCGCAAACCGCGAACCTGACCGTCGGCCTGTCGGTTGTCGCGCTGTGCGCGGCGCTCGTCGCGGCCATCGCGCCGAGGGTGCTTGCGCACCTGAAGATCTGAGCGCGCGGCGGACGCACCGCCTGCTGCGAGCCGCCAAAAGAAAGCGCGCCCGCGTTGCCGCAGGCGCGCTTTCACCCCTTCTGTCGACCGATCTTCAGCTTACATCTTCACTTCGTCGAGCAGCGTCTTCTTGCCGCCCTTGTAGTTGTACAGCGAGATCACGCCGTGCTGCAGGTCGCCCTTCGAATCGAAGGTCGTGGTGCCGATCACGCCCGTGTACTTCGTCGCCGGCATCGCGCCGAGGATCTTCGCCGGGTCCGTCGAGTTCGCGCGCTTCATCGCGTCGGCGACGATGTACACCGCGTCATACGTGAACGGTGCGTAGATCTGGATCGGCTGGCCGAAGCGCTTCTCGTACTTCGCCTTGAACGCGCCGCCGCCCGGCATCTTCTCGAGCGATGCACCGGCTTCCGAGCACACGACGTTGTCGGTCGCATCGCCGGCCAGGTCCGCCAGCTTCTCCGTGCACACGCCGTCGCCCGCGAAGATCTTCGCGCGCAGGCCGAGCTGCTTCGCCTGTTTCGCGAACGGGCCACCGGTGGCGTCCATGCCGCCGTACATGATCGCGTCCGGATTCTCGCCCTTGATCTTGGTCAGGATCGCGCGAAAGTCGACCGCCTTGTCGTTGGTCGCGTCGTGCGACAGCACCTTCAGGCCGAGCGCCTTCGCCTTCTTCTCGAACTCGTTCGCGAGACCCTGGCCGTAAGCGGTCGAATCGTCGACCACCGCGACGCTCTTGATGCCCTTCGAATGCGCGTAGTCGGCGAGTGCCGGGCCCTGCTGCGCATCGGTCGCCACCACGCGATACGTGGTCTTGAAGCCTTGCTGCGTGTAAGCCGGGTTGGTCGCCGACGGCGAGATCTGCACGATGCCCGCATCGCTGTAGATCTTCGAGGCCGGGATCGACGTGCCCGAGTTCAGGTGGCCGATGACGGCGACGACCTTGTCGTCGACGAGCTTCTGCGCGACCTGCGTGGCCTGGCGCGGGTCGGCCGCGTCATCCTGCGGGTCCAGTTGCAGCGTGATCTTCTGGCCGCCGATCGTGAGACCCTTGGCGTTGATCTCCTCGACCGCGAGACGTGCACCGTTTTCGTTGTCCTTGCCCAGGTGTGCAATGCCGCCCGTCAACGGCGCGACGTGGCCGATCTTGACGACTTGATCGGCGGCTGCGTTGCCTGCAGCTGCAGCGCACAGCATCGCAGCTGCGGTGATCGGCAACAGCTTTTGCATCTTGATATTCATGTAAGTCTCCAGTTTCGGTCCCAATAAACGCCATCGCCCGGTGCCCCGCTGCCATCCCTGTGTTTGCATCACTGGACGATTCGCCGGTTGCATCGTTCATGCACTTGGCCTCAAGCACGTGGGAAACGGCCGCTTTTAGCGACCGACCGCCCGTACTTGCGCGCAAGTGTAGGTGATCAAATTAATTTGTGGGACTTTTTTGGGGTAGTGGTAACACTACCGATACGGGCACTTTGGAATGACTACTCGAATATCGCTGCAAGCCCCGCCGGATAAGGGTTTCCGCTAATTTCGGACAGCCTGGTCGAAAGGTTGATTTAAAGCATTCCCGCGTCATTTCGATTCGGTATTTTGTGCGGGGGATCGTTGAATGAAACGCGTGTGACAGCACGCGCGTTTTCGGCGCGATACGGGCTCCGATACGCGCCGATCCGGCGGCCGTCGAGCCGTTCATGCGGCCATTGCGCGCCATTCGGCATCGAGCGCGCCGACGAGCTGCGACGTCGTCAGCGCGGCGTCGCGCCGCCGTGCGAGCGGCGCCCCCTGCCCGGCCCACAGCGACAGGTAGTCGCCGTCGTTCGCGCGCGCGGCGGCCTGGCGCAACGGCTGCGTCAGCGCATTCTGCACCGGATACGGCGCGGCATCGGCCGCGCGTTCGCCGAGCCGCGCCATCAGCGTGTTGCGCAGTCCGCGCGCATGACGCCCGGTGATCGCCCGCGTGACCTGCGTCGACGTGTCGGCGCTCGCGAGCAGCCGCGCCTTCCAGTCCGCCGCGATCGCGCTTTCCACACACGTCAGGAACGCGGTGCCGAGTTGCGCGCCCTGCGCGCCGAGCGCGAGCGCGGCGGCGATCCCGCGGCCGTCCATGATGCCGCCCGCGGCGAGCACCGGCAGGCCGGTCGCATCGACGAGCTGCGGCACCAGCGCGAGCGTGCCGATCAGCGCGTCGTCGGCCGAGCCGATGAAGGTGCCGCGATGGCCGCCGGCTTCGGCGCCCTGCGCGGACAGCGCGTCGGCGCCGGCCGCCTGCCACGCGAGCCCTTCGGCGACGTGCGTCGCGGTGCCGATCACGTAGGTGCCGGCAGCCTTCAGGCGCGCGACGTCGGCCGCGTCGAGCACGCCGAACGTGAAGCTCGCGACCGGCACGCGCAGCGCGACGAGCGCATCGAGCTGCGCGCGGAAGTCGGGCGCGTAGCGCGCGGGCGCGGCGCCGGGCGGCAGCCCGAGCGTCGCGTTCAGCGGATCAATCGCGGCGAGCGCGCGCGCGACGGTCGACGCGTCGGGTGCGGCCTCGGGCAACACGAACAGGTTCACGGCGAACGGCCGCGCGGTCGCCGCGCGAATCGCGGCGACTTCGGTCACGAGACGGTCCGCCACGAACGCGCCGGCGCCAAGGCTGCCGAGCGCGCCGGCATTGGACGCGGCCGCGACCATCGCGGCCGTGGTCGCGCCGACCATCGGCGCCTGCACGAGCGGCAGGCGCAGGCCGAAGCGTTCGGAAAACGGGGTGGACAATGCACGGGCGGACATGGTGAATCCTTCGATGACGATGCGCGAAAGCGCTTTGTAAAAGCCGACACGTCGACTCTATCGAAGCGGCGCGCCCTCGAAAAATGAATAATCGAGATCAAAACGATCGCTGCGCGAGAAGCGCGTGCGGGACGCCGGTTCGACAAGCGCGCCCACCCGGCAGGCGCGCCGCTTGCGCGCGCTGCAGCGCCACGGGATTGGTGGCACACTAGGCCGCCCCTTTTTCCATCCGCGGCGCGCCCGTCGCGCGCCCGTTCGCCAGGAGTTCAAACGTGACTGCCCAATGGATCGACATCCCGACCGGTAACGACAGCTTCGGCGGCTATCTCGCGCTGCCCAAGCGCGGCACGGGCCCCGCCGTCATCATCATCCAGGAGATCTTCGGCGTGAACTCGCACATCCGCGCGGTCGCCGACCAGTACGCGGCCGACGGCTTCGTCGCACTCGCGCCGGACGTGTTCTGGCGCACTCAGCCGCGCGTCGAGCTGGCCTACGAAGGCGCCGATCGCGACAAAGGCATCGAGCTGATGAAGAAGACCGACGTCGGCCTCGCGGTCGCGGACATCGGCGCGGCCGCCGACGCGTTGCGCGCACGCCCGGAAGTCGCCGGCAAGATCGCCGCGATCGGCTACTGCTTCGGCGGCCAGCTCGCGTACCGCGCGGCCGCTGCGGCCAAGGTCGATGCGGCGGTCGCCTATTACGGCGGCGGCATCCAGAATGCGCTCGACCTTGCCGGCAAGATCACGCAGCCGATCCTGTTCCACTACGCGGAGAACGACCACGGGATCCCGCTCGACGCCGTCGAGCAGGTGAAGGGCGCGTTCGCGGGCCGCCGCAATGCGTCGTTCCACCTGTACCCGGGCGCCGAGCACGGCTTCAACTGCACGGACCGCGCGTCTTACAACCAGCGCGCGTCGGCCCTCGCGCACGGCCGCACGCTGACGTTCCTCGCCGAGCACCTGTAAAGGCAGCCGGTGGCGGGCCCGGTGCGCCGGGCCCGCGTTATCCTCCTTTCATCGCCACAGGTCACAACGGGGGTGACAGCGATGCACTCGGACTATCTCGCGCATGACGCGATCGGCCTCGCCGCACTCGTACGCGAGCGCAAGGCGAGCCCGCGCGAGCTGCTCGACGCCGCGATCGGCCAGGCCGAAGCGGTCAACGGCGCGGTCAACGCGATCGTGCTGCAGGACTACGACGCCGCGCGCAAACGCGCGGCGTCGGCCGGCGACACCAGCACCGGCGCGCCGTTCGCCGGTGTCCCGTATCTGGTCAAGGATCTCGGCGCGGCGGTGGCCGGGCTGCCGCTGTCGATGGGCAGCCGCCACTATCGCTACTTCGTCCCCGCCGACGATTCGCCGCTGATCGCGCGCAGCCGCGCGGCGGGGCTCAACGTGTTCGGCAAGACCAACACGTCGGAAATCGGCCAGATGCCGTACACCGAACCCGAGCTGTTCGGCGCGTGCCGCAATCCGTGGAACCTCGATCACACGCCCGGCGGCTCGAGCGGCGGCGCGGCCGCGGCCGTCGCGGCCGGCATCGTGCCGCTCGCGCATGCGTCCGACGGCGGCGGCTCGATCCGGATCCCGGCGTCGTGCTGCGGGCTGTTCGGCCTGAAGCCGAGCCGCAACCCGATGCTGGTCGACCTGCCGTCGAACGGCGAGCTGGTGGTCCAGCACGCGGTGTCGCGCAGCGTGCGCGACAGCGCGCTGCTGCTCGACGTGACGACCGGCCAGACGCTGCCGCCCGGCGCGCCCGGCACCTTTCTCGGCGAGCTCGACACGCCGCCCGGCCCGCTGCGGATCGGCCTCGTCGTCGACCCGATGCTCGCGCCGGCGCTCGCCGACGACACGCGCGCGGCGCTCGACGACGCGGCCGCGCTCGTCGAATCGCTCGGCCATCACGTGGAACCGGCGACGCTGCACATCGACTATGGGCGCGCGGCCGAAACCTTTCTCACGCTGTGGGCGACGATCGCCGAGGAGATGGTGCTCGGCGCCCGCGCGCTGACCGGGCGCACGCCGAAGCGCGCCGAGTTCGAACCGGCGACGTGGGCGATGGCCGTGGTCGGCCGGCGCGTCGCCCGCGCGCGCCTGCCGGACGTGCTCGAATGGCAGCGCCAGCTCACCGTGCAGGTCGCGGGCCTCGTGTCACGCTACGACGCGATCCTGTGCGCGACGCTCGCAGGGCCGCCGGTCAGGATCGGGGAGCTGCAGCCGACGCCGCTCGAAGCCGCGCAGATGAAGCTGCTCGGCGCGCTGCCGGTGAAGCCGCTGCTGCGGGAAATGCTCGCGAAGGCGTCGGAGAAGGCGTTCGCCTGGGCCGGCTGCACCGAGCTGTTCAACCTGACGGGGCAGCCGGCGATGTCGGTGCCGCTCTACTGGAACCCGCGCGGGCTGCCGATCGGCGTGCAGTTCGTCGCACGCCACGCCGACGAGGCGCTGCTGCTGAAACTCGCACGCCAGCTCGAACGGGCACGGCCGTGGTTCGACCGGCGTCCGCCGCTGATGCAGGCGCAGCGCTGACGCAAGCGCTTCGATCGACAGCAAAAAAAGCCCCGCCGGTTTTGCCGGCGGGGCCTTTGCGCATGCGACCGCGTGATGACGCTTACATGGTGAGCCGTTCGCAGATGGTCCGCGTCGCGGACGCCGCGTTCAGCGTATAGAAGTGCAGCCCCGGCACGCCCGCATCGATCAGGCGCTGGCACAGGCCCGTGACGACGTCCGCGCCGAACGCACGGATCGCGTCGCGATCGTCGCCGAAGCTCTCGAGCCGGCGCGCGACCCAACGCGGCACTTCCGCGCCGCACATTTCCGAGAAACGCATCAGCTGCGAGAAGTTCGTGATCGGCATGATGCCCGGCACGATCGGCACGTCCACACCCAGCTTGCGCGCATCGTCGACGAAGCGGAAGTACGCGTCGGCGTTGAAGAAGTACTGCGTGATCGCGGAATTCGCGCCGGCCTTCACCTTGCGCGCGAAGTTCTCGAGATCGGCCTTCGGCGAGCGCGATTGCGGGTGGTACTCCGGATAGCCGGCGACTTCGATGTGGAACCAGTCGCCATGCTCGGCGCGGATGAAGCTGACCAGCTCGGACGCATAGCGCAGCTCGCCGACCGCGCCCATCCCCGACGGCAGGTCGCCGCGCAGCGCGACGATATGCCGGATGCCGTACGAGCGGTACTGGTCGAGGATCGCGCGCAGGCTGTCGCGCGACGAGCCGATGCACGACAGGTGCGGCGCGGCTTCGAGGCCGTCCTTCTGCATGTCGAGCACGGTATCGAGCGTGCCCTGCTGGGTCGAGCCGCCGGCGCCGAACGTCACGGAGACGAATTTCGGCTTCAGCGGCAGCAGCTGCGCACGCGTCGCGCGCAGCTTCTCGACGCCGTCCGCCGTCTTCGGCGGGAAGAATTCAAACGAAAGTTCGATCGGTTTCATGATTCGCAAGAGTGGGCCCGGCCGTCAGCCGATGTCGCGCTGCCCGAAGATCAGCGCGGACAGCAGCCACGACACGATGCTGTACAGGATCGAACCGAAGAACGCGGACCAGAACCCCGACACCTCGAACCCCTTCAGCAGCGACGACGCGAACCAGAAGCACAGTGCGTTCACGACGAGGATGAACACCCCGAGCGTGACGATCGTGACGGGCAGCGTCAGCAGGATCAGCACCGGACGGATCACCGTGTTGATCAGGCCGAGCACGACCGCGATGATCAGCGCGGTGCCGAAGCTCTTGATGTGGATCGACGGCACGAGGTACGTGATGATCAGCAGCGCGAGGGCGTTGATGACCCAGGTGAGGATGACGCTCATGGAGGGCTCCGGTTCGGTTGTCGATCTGGTCGGTCAATGCTCGGTTACCGCCGCCGGCCGCCACGCATGCCCGCGGGCACGATGCGACGGACGGCGATCCGGCACCGTGCCGCCGACCCGCGCGCGCCCGTTGCGGGGCGCACGCGGCACGGCGGCCTCGGCGCATCAGTAGCGGTAGTGGTTCGGCTTGAACGGGCCGTCCTTCTGCACGCCGATGTACGAAGCCTGCTCGTCCGACAGCACGGACAGGTTCGCGCCGATGCGCGCGAGGTGCAGGCGCGCGACCTTTTCGTCGAGATGCTTCGGCAGCACGTACACCTTGTTCTCGTACTCGCCGCCGCGCACGAACAGCTCGATCTGCGCAAGCGTCTGGTTCGCGAACGAGTTCGACATCACGAACGACGGGTGGCCGGTCGCGCAGCCGAGGTTCACGAGGCGGCCTTCGGCCAGCAGGATCACGCGCTTGCCGTCCGGGAAGATGATGTGGTCGACCTGCGGCTTGATGTTTTCCCACTCGTACTGGCGGGTCGACGCGACGTCGATTTCCGAGTCGAAGTGACCGATGTTGCAGACGATCGCGTTGTGGCGCATCGCCTTCATGTGATCGTGGTTGATCACGTGGTAGTTGCCGGTCGCCGTCACGAAGATGTCGGCCTTGTCGGCCGCGTATTCCATCGTCACGACGCGGTAGCCTTCCATCGCCGCCTGCAGCGCGCAGATCGGATCGATTTCGGTGACCCACACGGTCGCGCCGAGGCCGCGCAGCGACTGCGCGCAGCCCTTGCCCACGTCGCCGTAGCCCGCGACGACCGCGACCTTGCCCGCGATCATCACGTCGGTCGCGCGCTTGATGCCGTCGACGAGCGACTCGCGGCAGCCGTACAGGTTGTCGAACTTCGACTTCGTGACCGAGTCGTTCACGTTGAATGCCGGGAACGGCAGGCGGCCGTCCTTTTCCATCTGGTACAGGCGGTGCACGCCGGTCGTGGTCTCTTCGGTCACGCCCTTGATGTGCGCGAGGCGCGTCGAGTACCAGGTCGGGTCGGCGTCGAGGTGCGTCGCGATCGACTTGTACAGCGCGACTTCTTCCTCGTTGGTCGGCTTCGCGATCACCGAACGGTCCTTCTCGGCCTTCGAACCGAGGATCAGCAGCAGCGTTGCGTCGCCGCCGTCGTCGAGGATCATGTTCGCGAATTCGCCGTTCGGCCATTCGAAGATGCGGTGCGAGAACTCCCAGTATTCGTCGAGCGACTCGCCCTTGAACGCGAACACCGGCGTGCCGGCTTCGACGATCGCGGCGGCGGCGTGGTCCTGCGTCGAGAAGATGTTGCACGACGCCCAGCGGACATCGGCGCCAAGCGCCTTCAGCGTCTCGATCAGCACGCCGGTCTGGATCGTCATGTGCAGCGAGCCTGCGATGCGCGCGCCCTTCAGCGGCTGCTGCGCCTTGTATTCGTCGCGGATCTGCACGAGGCCCGGCATTTCGGTCTCGGCGATGTTCAGTTCCTTGCGGCCCCAGCCGGCAAGCGCCATGTCGGCGACGACGTAATCCTTGGAAGCTTGCGAATCGATAATGGCGTTCATCACGCCCTCCTTTCTAAAAAAGTTCTAGAAATTGGTGACGTGAGCGCCGTTCAGGAAGCGGGGCCGGCGCGAATCTCGCCGCACGGCTGCTTGGTGAAGCTTTCCGAGCCTGGCGGACGCAGAAGGTCCGTCGCAACGCTCCTCGGAAAACGGGAGGGATTGTAGCAAATCGGCGCGGGAAATGCGCGCCGCGCGCGGTGTCGGCGCGCGCGTGGGGCAATGAAAGGGTCAGTTCTCCGCGCCGACCCACGCCTGTTCGCGCAGCCGCGCGCGCAGGCGGGCGACGGCCTGGCTGTGCAGCTGGCACACGCGCGATTCGCTGACCTCGAGCACCGCGCCGATCTCGCGCAGGTTCAGCCCGCGCTCGTAGTACAGCGACATCAGCAGCTTCTCGCGTTCGGGCAGCCGGTCGATCGCGTCGACGAGCGCCTCGCGCAGGTGGTCGTCGAGCAACGTCGACAGCGGATCGGCGTGATCGACGCGATAGCGGTCGAGGAACGGCTCGTCGTCGGCCGCGCGGTCGAAATCCTCGTAGTAAATCAGCTGGCTGCCGTGCAGGTCCTGCAGCATCCCCTGGTATTCGTCGAGCGGCATCTTCAGGTGCTGCGCGATCTCGATCTCGCTCGCCGAGCGGCCGAGCTGCTGCTCGACCTGGTGCACCGCGTACTCGACCTCGCGCGACGTCTTGCGCAGGCTGCGCGGCAGCCAGTCGTTGCTGCGCAGCTCGTCGAGCATCGCGCCGCGGATGCGCTGGGTCGCATAGGTCTCGAACTGCGCGCCCTGGTCTTCCTTGTAGCGGCCGGCCGCGTCCATCAGGCCGATCATGCCGGCCTGGATCAGGTCGTCGAGGTCGACGCTCGCCGGCATCTTCGCGACGAGCTGCAGCCCCAGGCGCCGCACGAGCGGCGCGTATTGCGCGAGCACGTCGGCCTGGGTCATCTTTCCTTGAGCGTTGTACATCATGGCTCTCTCCTTCCGCTCACGCGGCGTGGGCCGCACCCGCCTCGTACGACGGCTTGCCGCCCGCATGCACGGCGCGGCCCGCGCCCGAACCCGGGCGCATCGGCCAGTACAGCAGGTCGGCGGCAATCTGCCGGTAATCGCGCGCGGCGGCCGACGACGGGAACGCGTCGACCGCGGTATGCACCAGTTCGCGCGCATGCTCGACGAGCGGATCGGCGCTCACGCAGCCGGCGTCGGCGATCGACACCGTCAGGTAGCGGCTCGCGACGCCCGCGAGGTTGTCGAATGCAGTCCTGGCGTCGGCGTGGCTGCCGACGTGATTGGTCAGCACGCGGAACTGCGCGACCGCGTGCGCGAAATGCAGGCGCTTCATGCACGCATACGCCTCGGTGATCGCCTGCGCGGCAACCCGCGTGACGATCAGCACGTCGTGCGCCTCGCGCGCAAGCGCGGAGAACGCGCCGTCGGCGCCGAGCTGCGCGTCGACCAGCACGATGTCGGCCTGGCCGTCGATGAAGTCGCTCAGCTGCGCGTCGCTGTAGCCGTCGCGCGCGAGCCGCGCGGCCGCGCACAGGCCGAACCCGGCGGCGACGCGCGTGCGTTCGCCGTCGCGCAGCCATGCGCCCGCGAGCGTCGCCGCGGCGCAATGCACGTCGGCGCGCTCGTCGACGACGAGCACGTCCTTGCCGAGCGCGGTCAGCGCGGCCGCGACGTTCACGACGGTGGACGTGCAGCCGACGCCCGCCGGCCCGCCCGTCACCGCGACGATGCGCGACGCGCGTCCGGCCAGCAGGCGCCGCAGCCCTTCGGCCTGGTCGATGATCCGTTTATCCAAATCGCACCTCGTGCAGCTCGGCGGTGGAACGTGCGGTCAGGGCGGACAGCAGCGTCGGCATGTCTTCGTCCTGGGGCACGAAGGGCGAGCCGTCGCGCGGCACGCAGAACGCGCTTTTCAGCAGGAATCTGGTCGACGCGACGTACAGGTTCTCCGGCACCTTCTGGCCGGTCGACACGTAGTGGACCGGCAGCTTGTAGCGGATCACCGTGTCGAGCACGCCGCCGAGGTGAGTCGCCTCGTCGAGCTTGGTCAGGATGCAGCCGGCGAGATCGGGGAACTCGGCCGCGCTGCGGTAGGCCTGGACGACCTCGTTGAGCGTGTCGCCGTGGCTCGTCGCGTTGAGCAGCAACAGGCGCTGCACCGGCGCGTTCGCGCCGTGCAGCATCGCGATCTGGTCGGACAGCGCGCGGTCGCGCTGGCTCATGCCGATCGTGTCGATCAGCACGATGTGCTTGTTGCGCAGCTCGGACAGCGCGAGCTCGAGATCGCCCGCATCCTTCACCGCGTGCACCGGCACGCCGAGGATCTTGCCGAAGATGCGCAGCTGCTCGTGGCCGCCGATCCGGTAGCTGTCGGTGGTCAGCAGCGCGACCTTGCTCGCGCCGAAGCGCATCACGCAGCGCGCGGCGAGCTTCGCGGTGGTGGTCGTCTTGCCGACGCCGGTCGGCCCCATCAGCGCGAACACGCCGCCGCGCTCCATCAGCGCGTCCTCGCTCTCGAGCACCGGCAGGTTCGCCGCGAGCACCGACTGCGCCCAGTCGGCGGCCTGCTCGAAGGTCTGCGCGCCGTCGCCGGACGGCAGGTTGTCGACCAGCATGCGCACCAGCTGCGCGGAGAAGCCGGCCGAGAACAGGTGCTTGGTCAGCGCGCCGTGCACCGGGCTGCGGCGCTGGCGGTCGTGCCACATCAGGCTGTCGAACTGCTCTTCCATCATCCCGCGCATCGCGCCGAGCTCGTGCATCACCGTGTCGTTGACGATGCTCTCGATGCGCGCCTTCACCGCGTCGGCCACCGCGGCGGCTGCATCGGCGGACAGTCGCGGGCGTTCGGCCGGCTTCTCGGCGCGCGCTTCGCTCGCGCGGGCGGGCGCCGGCGACATCCGGCGTTCGGCGTCGCGCACGATGTCGCGGGCCCAACCGGCCGGCGTCGCGGACGCGGCATCCTGCTGCGGGCGCACCGGCGCTTGCGGTGCGGCCTGCGCCGCCTGCGCGCGGGCGATCAGCGCTTCGCGCTGCTGCGTCAGGCGCTTCGCGTGCTCGACGAGCCACGGCGCGGGTTCGGACGACGCTGCCGGCGCGCCGGCAGCGGGCGCGGGCGCAACCGGCGACGGCGATGCCGCGTCCGTTGCGTGCGCGTCGGCATCGAAGGCGGCCGCTTCCGCCGCCGGTGCCGTCGCTTCGGCGCTTGCGCCGAACACCGACGAGAACACGTCCGGCAGCCCGCCGTCGCCTGCCGCATACGGATTGACGGCCGGCCGCGCGAGCGCGGCGCCCGGGCGCGACACGATGCCCGGGACGGCCGCGGCCGGTACGGATTCCGGTGCGCGCGACGCGTAGGTGCGCGCTCGGGCGGCGGCCGGCGGCGTGACCGCGGCGAGATCCGAGTCGGCGAGTGCGACGATTTCGACGCTGCCGTCATCGAGCGTGCGGTTCGACAGCACGACGGCGTCGGCGCCCAGTGCCTCTCGCACGAGGCGAAGCGCGTCGCGGCTGGTCGCGCCGGTGAATTTGCGAATGTTCAAGCGGAACCCCCGATGACGTTAACGACTTTGATCGTGCGCGTGTCCGGCACTTCGGCATACGACAGCACTTTCAGTTGCGGCAGGCTGCGGCGCAGGAAGCGCGCGAGCATCGCGCGCAGCGCGTGCTGCACCAGCAGCACGGGCGGCAGCCCGAGATTCTGTTGACGCAGCATCGCCTGTTGCGTGCCGGTCAGAAGGTTGTGCGCGAGGCCGGGCTCGAGGCCCGGGTTCGCGCCGGTGGCGAGCGCCTGCGACAGCACGCGCTCGAGATTCGAATCGAGGCCCATCACCTGCATCTCGCCCGCGCCCGGATACCACTGCTGCGTGATCGCGCGGCCGAGCGACAGCCGCACCGCGGCGGTGATTTCATACGCGTCGCCGCGGCCCGCGTGTTCGGACACGGCCTCGAGGATCGTGCGCATGTCGCGGATCGGCACGCCTTCCTCGAGCAGGTTCTGCAGCACCTTCTGCAGCGTGGTGAGCGAGATCGTCTTCGGCACGAGGTCCTCGACGAGCGACGGCGCATCCTTGCCGGTGCGCTCGACGAGCGCCTGCACTTCCTGGCGGCCGAGCAGTTCGGCCGCGTGCTGGACGACCAGATGGTTCAGGTGCGTCGCGACGACGGTGCTCGCGTCGACCACCGTGTAGCCGTACACCTGCGCCTGCTCGCGCATCGCGACGTCGATCCACACGGCCGGCAGCCCGAACGCCGGGTCCTGCGTCGCGGCGCCCGGCAGCGCGGCCGTCACCTGGCCCGGGTTGATCGCGAGCCACTGGCCCGGGAACACTTCGCCCGCGCCGATCTCAACGCCCTTCAGCGCGATCCGGTACGCGTTCGGCCGCAGCTCGAGGTTGTCGCGGATGTGGATCACCGGCGGCAGGAAGCCGATTTCCTGCGCGAATTTCTTGCGGATGCTCTTGATGCGCTTGAGCAGTTCGCCGTCGCTGTTCTTGTCGACGAGCGGAATCAGCCGGTAGCCGACTTCGAGGCCGAGCGGATCGATCAGCTGCACGTCGTCCCAGGTCGCCTCGTGGCTGTCGCCCGGCAGCGCGGCAGGCGGCGCGATCTCGGTCACGTCGCCGGCCGCCACGCGGGCCGCCGCGCGGCGGGTCTGCGTGCGGGCCAGCCAGATCGCGCCGCCGCCGAGCGCGAGGAACGCGAAGTGCGGCATGCCCGGGATCAGCCCCATCAGCACGATGATCGCGCCGGTGATGGTCAGCACGCGCGGGTTCGTGAACAGTTGCCCGGTGATCTGCGTGCCGATGTCCTCGTCGGTCGCGACGCGCGACACGATCACGCCGGCCGCCGTCGAGATCACGAGCGACGGAATCTGCGCGACGAGGCCGTCGCCGATCGTCAGCAGCGTGTAGTTGGTGCCGGCCGCCGCGAAGCTCATGTCGTGCTGCACCATCCCGACGATCAGCCCGCCGATCACGTTGATCGCCATGATGATCAGGCCCGCGATCGCGTCGCCGCGCACGAACTTCGACGCACCGTCCATCGACCCGTAGAACTCGGCTTCCTGCGACACGGCCAGGCGGCGCTTGCGTGCCTGCTCCTCGTTGATGAGGCCCGCGTTCAGGTCGGCGTCGATCGCCATCTGCTTGCCGGGCATCGCATCGAGCGTGAAGCGCGCGGACACTTCGGCGATCCGCCCCGCGCCCTTCGTGATCACCATGAAGTTGATGATCATGAGGATCACGAACACGATGATGCCGACCGCGAAGTTGCCGCCGACGAGGAAGTGGCCGAACGCCTCGATCACCTGGCCGGCGGCGTCCGGCCCGGTGTGGCCCTCGAGCAGCACGACGCGCGTCGACGCGACGTTCAGCGACAGGCGCAGGAGCGTCGAGAACAGCAGCACGCTCGGGAACGCCGCGAAGTCGAGCGGCTTCATCGTGTACATGCTGACGAGCAGCACCATCACCGACAGCGCGATGTTGAACGTGAACAGCAGATCCAGCAGCAGCGGCGGCAGCGGCAGGATCATCATCCCCAGGATCATGCAGATGAGGATCGGGCCCGCGAGCGCGCGCAGGTTGGTGCCGGCGAACGGGTTCGCCCGCTTGGCGAACAGGCCGGTGGTGGGGGTGCTCATGCCGCGTTTCCTTGCTTGCCGAGCGTGTCTTCGGCTTCTTCACGCTCGTCGTCGGCCGATACCGACGACCCCTTGTCGAGTTCGGCCGGCACGTCGAGATCGACCGGCGCGGCCGGGAAGGCGCCGCCTTCCGAGCGGAAGCGCCGCAGCTGGTAGACCCATGCGAGCACCTCGGCGACGGCCGAGTACAGCGAGCCGGGAATCTCGCGTTCGAGTTCGACGTTGTGATACAGCGCACGCGCGAGCGGCGGCGCCTCGAGCAGCGGCACGTTGTGCTCGGCCGCGAGTTCGCGGATGCGCGCGGCGACGAGGTTCACGCCCTTCGCGACCACCTTCGGCGCGCGCATCTCGCCGTCCGTGTACTGCAGCGCGACGGCGAAGTGCGTCGGGTTCGTGACGACCACGTCGGCCTTCGGCACGGCGGCCATCATCCGGCGCCGCGCGATCGCGCGCTGCTGCTGGCGGATGCGGCCCTTCACGTGCGGATCGCCTTCGTTCTCGCGATGCTCGCGCTTCACTTCTTCCTTCGTCATGCGCAACTTCTTGTTGTACTGCCAGATTTGGTAAGGCACATCGAGCGCGGCGACCACCAGCATCCCGGCGACCGTCGTGCCGCAGCACACGGCGACCAGATGCATCGCATCGGCGAGCGCCGAACCGAGCGGCTGGGTCGCGAGACCGAGCAGTTCGTCCTTGCTGCGCCAGATCGCGATCCCGCCGATCCCGCCGACGACCAGCGTCTTCGCGAGCGACATCCCGAGCTGGATCGGCCCCTGGATCGAGAACATCCGGCCGAGGCCCGAAATCGGGTTCAGGCGGTCGAACTTCAGCTCGAAGGTCTTCTGCGAGATCAGCCAGCCGCCGAGCGCCATCGGCGCGAGCAGCGCGGCGAGGCCGGTGAGCGCGAGGATCGGCAGCAGCGCGGCGAGACCTTCGACGCTCGCGCTGCCGGCCGCCGACAGCATCCGGTGCGTGTCGAACGCGGTCGCGCGGTCGAACGCGAACGCGCCGCGCAGCATGGCCTGGAGATGGGCGCCCGACGGACCCGCGAGCAGCCATGCGCCGTAGAAACCGGCCGCGAGCAGCGCGAACGAAGCCAGCTCGCGCGAACGCGCGACCTGCCCCTCCTCGCGCGCCTTCTCGCGGCGCCTGGGAGTGGCGGCTTCGGTTCTGTCGAGATCGCTCTCGTCTGCCACGGGGCCTCCAGTCGGGTACGGCGAAATGCCGCTTTCCAGTGACACCGATTATTCATGCGCACGTCAAACGCCGATCGGTCGAGCAAAGCCGGGAAAGGGGGGTATTTCGGGGAATCGGGCAAGCCGGGGCGGCGCGAGGCGGCAGGCTGGGGGCGACACGCGGAGAGGCGGTGAACGACGCGCTCGCGGGCAGGCGCGGTGAAGCGGATGAAGCGGATGAAGCGGATGAGGTGGATGAGGTGGATGAGGTGGATGAGGTGGATGAGGTGGATGAGGTGGATGAGGTGGATGAGGTGGATGAGGCGGTGAAGCGGGGAATCGATGCGGCGGTGAAGCGGTCGTCGGCCCGCCCCGACGCGACGGCCGCGCGTCGGGGCGGGCGGCGCTCAGATCGCCGGAATCGGATCCGAGCCGTAGCGGTTCGGTCCGCTGGTGCCGCGCGAGCACATCCACACGAGCAGCAGGATCCCGCCGACGAGCGGAATGAACGCGATCAGCAGGAACCAGCCCGAGCGGCCCGTGTCGTGCAGGCGGCGGACGGTGACCGCGAGGCTCGGCAGCACCAGGGCGAGCGACACGACCAGTGCGACGATCGCCAGCAGCAGCGAAATCGCGCCGGTTTCGCGGCCGACGGCGGCGAGCACCTGGCAGGCGATCGACACGACGCCGGTGAGCAGCGCGAAATACCAATATTCGGCTCGGCGCGCGCGGCCTTCGAATTTCGCATACTGGTTGAATACGGAACGAATGGCTTCGGTGAAATTCATCTTATTACCCTCCTGTCTTAAATCGGCGACCCCGGAAACAACGCGGGCATTATAAGTTTGAATTTCGGCGCATTGCATCTCTTTTCGCGCAGCGCTCGCCACCGCGCCGCACTGGCGGCAGCGCCAGTGCGGCCGCCGCGGCGGCGCACCGTCTCGCCGATTGGCATGTCACGTCATTTTTATAATCTCGACGCCCTGGCATAAATGACAGCCAGATAATCCACGGCTTGATTACACCAGCATGAAACGAATCGCGACCGATAATCGAATCGATTGTTCACCGGCCGATTTACCGGCCGGTCGGGAATCGCTTCGGGCGCGCGTGCACATGTCGGAAACGGCGCCTGCGGCACGCGTTCGCGCTAGCCGGCCGCCGCCTGCTCCAGCACGCTCAGATCGAGCTTCTTCATCCTGATCACCTGCGCCATCACGCGCTCGGCGCGTGCCGGGTCGCCCGACATCAGTTCGGGCATCTGCACGGGCACCACCTGCCAGGACACGCCAAAGCGGTCGCGCAGCCAGCCGCACTGCTGCGCGCGCTCGTCGCCGCCTTCGGCCAGGGCTGCCCAGTAGCGGTCGATCTCGGGCTGGTCGCGGCAGTTGACGACGAACGACACGGCCGGCGTGAGCGGAAACGCCGGGCCGCCGTTCAGCGCGAGAAACGCCTGCCCGTCCAGCTCGAACGACACCGTCATCACCGCGCCCTCGGCCTGCCCGGACGCCTGCGCGCCGGACTTGCCGTAGCGGGCGACGTGCAGGATGCGCGCGTCGTCGAACACCGACACGTAGAAGCGGGCGGCCGCCTCGGCGTCCTGGTCGAACCACAGAAACGGCGTGATGCGTTGGATTCGCTGGCTCATGGCGCTGTCTCCTCGAGGTCGTGCCGGCACCGGCGCCGGTCTTATATCGTAGGCGCTGTGCCGGCGCGGCGCGGCCGCCCGGTACGTAGTCGGCCCGCTGCCCTGCCGGACGCAAAAAAAAGGGGGCGATCGCTCGCCCCCTTCTTGCTGCCGCCGTTCGTGCGTGGTCAGAACGCGACGTAAGGCTGCGCGCCGCCGCTCGCCGTCTTGTCCATCCCGAAGTAGATCGTCTTGCCGTAGAAGTGCGGCAGACCGAGATCGAGCCAGCCGTCTGCGCCGAACGGGCCGGCGATGTCGTTGAACGCGAACGTCGACGCGTTCGCGAACAGCATGTCGGCGTTCGCGACGGGCATCGACACGCCGCCCGTCGTACCGTTCTTGCCGGTCAGCGTCGCCGTATAGGTGGTCGTCGACGACGGGCAGTAGAACTGCGTGTTGGTCGAGCAGGTCTTCTGCGCCGAATCGTTGAAGAAGTACGCGTTCGAGCCCGTATCGAAGAACGCGGTCACGCTGCCGCCGAGGAACGTCGCGTTCACGTCGCCCGTCGTCGTCGACGTCAGCACCGTCGACGCCCCAAGCGCATTGTTGCTCTGCGTGCCGATCCCGAACGTCAGCAGGCCCGTCGCGCTGCCCTGCCCGCTGTTCGAGATGGTCGGCATCTGCACGATCACGCCGTTGTTGTCGGTCGCGAAGTGATGGACCGGGTTCGCCACCTGCTGCGCCACCGGCACCAGCGTCACCGTGCAGCTCGAGTTGCCGTTCGGGCACGCGTAGTAGTTGTTGGACGTCGCCGACGTCGACGTCGCGCAGGCCGTGCCGCAGTCGAGCGGCGCCGGCCCGATGCCGAGGATGCCGTTCGCGCCGAGGTCGCTTGCCGTGTTGGCCGACGTCCTGGCGCCGTTGTTCGAGCATGAACTCGGCACGTTGGTCGTGCCGAGATCGCCGATGATCTGTACCGGCAGCGAACCCGCCTGCTCGGTGCCGATCGACAGGTCGACGGTACGCACCGAGCCCCATGTGAAGCTCGACACGAACTTGCCGCACTCGGCGACCGGCGCGCCGCCGCTCGTCGTCTGCGGCAGGTTGTTCAACACGCCCGACGACAGCGCACTGCTGACCAGCCGCAACCCGTACGACGCGGTGTCGACCAGCACGTTGTTGACCACCTGGCAGTTCGACGTGCCCGGCGCGCAGATCTTCACGTTGACGGTCGGGATGTTGATCACGTGCGCGACGCCGGTGCCGACCGTGATCACGGCCGTGTTCGCGGTATTGCCGTCCGATACATTGGAGCCGCCGCCATTGCCGCCGCTGCCGCCGTTGTTGTCATCGCCGCCGCCGCAGGCGGTCACGAGCATGGCCGTCGCGGCCGCGACACTCAGCAGGCCGAGCCAGCGCTTGAAGGTACGAGGAATTCTCAAGATCGCTCTCCCGCTGTCACTGGATGTCGGTGCCGGACAGGCCGGCAGGCAGCGCCGCCGGCAGCCACGCCTGGCCCGCGAAGGCGCCCATGTGGCCGCCCGTGCGGATCACGAGGCCGCTCGTATCGACGGACACGGGCGCGCGCCAGCCGCGCGCCGCATGCGCGGCCTGGACGCCGGCGGTGTACTGCGGGAAATAGCTGCCGAGCAGCGACTCGAGGTCCGGCATGCTCGGCCCGCGCCAGGCGAGGCCGAACACGGTGCCGGCCGCGGTCGTGTATTCGTGGATGACGGTGCCCGATCCGAGCGTGATCTCGCGGACGGTGTAGGCGGCCGCGTTCGCCTGCGCGCCGTCGGCCGAGCGCATCGCGCGCTGCATCGCACGCACGGTGGCGGCGCGATCGTCCGCCGGCGGCGACATCGGCGCGCCGCCCAGTTCGGCGTGTGCGTGGACGCTCCACAGCACACCCATCGCGGCCGTCGCGTGCGCAGCGGCCCAGCCCAAGCGTTTCAGCTTCACGTTCCCCCCCAAAGGGACTGGTTTCGTTGCCGGGGGTGCCGCCATCAGGCGCGGCGCCGCGGGCCGACGAATCAAAGTCTCAAGAATGACGCTTCGTTGCTGCTGATGCGTAGTATGCCTGCGGAGCGTGTTGGAGTGTCAAATCGTCGCGGCATGACGTGCGGCGACGCCCGCTCGCGGCGGGCGCGGGGGAACCGGCGAAAACCCTACGCACCGGGCCGCTCCGCGACACGGAGCGGCCCGGTGCGAGGTGCCGGGGTCAGAAGCCGAGGCTCGCGAGCAGGTCGTCGACCTGCGCCTGGTCCTGCACGACGTCGGACTTGCCTTCCGGCGCGATCTGCGGCCCGTTCAGCAGCGACTCGGGGCTGCCGGTCGCGCTGATCTGCTCGGCCGCGAGCGCGGCCGCGGTCGCCGCGAACTGCTCGCGCCGCTCGGGCGCGATGTTCTCGACGAGCACGGTGAGCAGTTGCTGCTCGATCAGGTAGACCATGTCCATGATCTTCTTGATCACCTGGCCGGTCAGGTCCTGGAAATCCTGCGCGAGCATGATCTCGAGCAGTTGCGCGCTGGTCGCGGACGCGGCTTCGGGCAGCGCGCGCAGGAACGTGCGCGTGTCGTCCATCAGCTCGCGCACGTCCGCGTGCTCGATCGGCGCCGCATACCACTGCGCCCAGCGCGCGTCGAGCGCCTCGGCCTCGTTCTGGACGCGCTCCTGCACCGGCTTCGCGATCTCGATCGCATTCAGCACGCGCTCGGCCGCCTGCTCGGTCATCGTCGCGACGTAGCGCAGCCGGTCGCGCGCATCGGGCACGGCTTCCGCCGCGCGCTCGACATGCTTGTCGAGCCCGAGCTCGCGCATCGAATCGCGCAGCGTGCGCGTGACGTGGCCGATGCGTGCGAGGATCCGGTCGCTCGCGTAATCGGCGCCTTCCGCGTGGCCGTCGGCGTTGACCGCCGCGCCGGCAAGCGCCGCATGGATCGGCTCGTTCACGTCAGCTCCCGGCCTTGGCCATCTTGTCGATGATCTTGTTCAGCTTCTCGTCCAGCGTCGCGGCCGTGAACGGCTTCACGACGTAGCCGCTCGCGCCCGCCTGCGCGGCCGCGATGATGTTCTCCTTCTTCGACTCGGCCGTGACCATCAGCACCGGCAGGTGCGTGAGCGTCGCGTCCGCGCGGATTTCCTTCAGCATCGCGAGGCCGTCGAGGTTCGGCATGTTCCAGTCGGAGATCACGAAGTCGAAACCGCCGCCGCGCAGCCGCGCGAGGCCGGCCGCACCGTCCTCGGCTTCGTCGACGTTCGTGTAGCCCAGTTCCTTGAGCAGGTTGCGGACGATCCGGCGCATCGTCGGGAAATCGTCCACCACCAGGATTTTCATGCTCTTGTCCATCGTCGTTCCTTTGCAGATTCGTTACCGTCGGGGCGCGCGGCATCGCACGTGCCCCGTGACATTTCATTCAGACGCGCTGCACGCGGTCACCCATCGTCGCCAGTCGCGCCATCACGCGCCGGCTCATCTCGGAAAGCGGCGCGATCTCGTCCGCGCCGCCGAGCGCGATCGCCTCGCGCGGCATCCCGAACACGATGCAGCTCGCCTCGTCCTGCGCGAACGTGTGGGCGCCCGCGCGCTTCATGTCCAGCAGGCCGGCCGCGCCGTCGCGCCCCATCCCCGTGAGGATCACGCCGATCGCGTTCTTGCCCGCGTGCTGCGCCGCCGAGCGGAACAGCACGTCGACCGACGGCCGGTGACGGTTCACCGGCGGCTCGTCGGACAGCTGCGCGATGTAGTTCGCGCCGCTGCGCGCAAGCAGCAGGTGCGCATGGCCCGGCGCGATGTACGCATGGCCCGGCAGCACGCGCTCGCCGTGCTCGGCTTCCTTCACCGCGATCCGGCACAGGCCGTTCAGCCGCTGCGCGAAGGACTTCGTGAAGCCCGGCGGCATGTGCTGCGCGATCAGCACCGCCGGCGCATCCGGCGGCAGCGGCGTCAGCACCTCGCGGATCGCCTCGGTGCCGCCCGTCGATGCGCCGATGATGATCAGCTTCTCGGTACTGACGAGCGGGTTGTTGACCAGCGGCGCGGCCGGCTGGCCGCTCGCCGTGCGCGCGGCGGCCTGCGGCTGCGGCGCCTGGCGCACGCGCGCGCGCGATGCCGCGCGGATCTTGTCCGCAAGCTTTTCCGCATAGTCGAGCATGCCGTCGCGAATCCCGACGCGCGGCTTCGTGACGAAATCCACCGCGCCGAGTTCGAGCGCGCGCAGCGTGATCTCGGAGCCGCGCTCGGTCAGCGACGACACCATCACGACCGGCATCGGCCGCAGGCGCATCAGCTTCTCGAGGAAGTCGAGCCCGTCCATGCGCGGCATTTCGACGTCCAGCGTCAGGACGTCCGGGTTGTGCTGCTTGATGAGATCGCGTGCGACGAGCGGATCGGGCGCGGTCGCGCACACCGTCATGTCGGGCTGGCTGTTGATGATCTCCGTCATCAGGCTGCGGATCAGCGCCGAGTCGTCGACGCACAACACTTTGATCTTCTGCACTGCGGTCATGCCTCCTGCTTTCTCGAAAGGTTGGCCGCATACGGGCTGCCGGCGCTCGGGCTGCTGGTCTTCGCGTTCGTCGCCGGCGCGCCTGCGCCGCCGCGTGCGCCGAACAGCTCGATGCGCGGCCGCGCCGGCGGCGGCGGCGCGGCCGGCCGCTTCGCCGCGAACAGCTCGACGTGCGCGCGCGGCCGGACGGCCCGCGCGCGTTCGGCCTCGCGCGCCAGCGCGGCTTCGCGCTCGGTCACGCCCGGCACCTGCAGCCGCAGCTTCTTCACCATCGCGCGGCCGGTGCGCGGCATGAACGCGACCTTGCGTGGGTGCACGCCCTGCAGATCCTCCGCGGTGATGCGGATGCGTTCGAGCGCGAGATAGCGGCGCACGAAATCCGCGTTGCGATCGCCGATGTTGATCGTCGTCATCCCGGCCAGCACGGCCGCGCCGCCGAACACCTTCGCCTCGATCCGCTCGCGGCGCCCGCCGGCCTTGATCAGTTCGTTGATCAGCACTTCCATCGCGTACGCGCCGTAGCGCATCGACTCCGACGCGGCCGCGCCGGCATCGACGCCGTCGTCGGGCAGCATGAAGTGATTCATCCCGCCGATGCCCGCGAACGGGTCGTGCAGGCACGCGGCGACGCACGAGCCGAGCACGGTCATCAGCACCATGTCCTCGGACGTCGTGTAGAACTCGTTCGGCAGCAGCTTCACGCCGGGGCGTTCGAAGTGGTTGTCGAAGTAGCGATTGGTCGCGATCGGCAGGCCGCTCATCCGCGCTCTCCGTATGCGAGCGCGGCACGCGCGTGGGCGCGCGGCGGCACCGCCGCGGCCGGCGCCGCGCCGCGCGGGCGCGAGCCCGGCGCGGCATCGCGCGTCAGTTCGTAGACCGTCTGCCCGCGCAGCCGGAACGCCTGCGTGACGTAGGTGAAATTCTCCGAATGCCCGGCGAACAGCAGCCCGCCCGGCTTCACGAGCGGCTCGAAGCGCGACAGCACCTGCCCCTGCGTCGGCTTGTCGAAATAGATCATCACGTTGCGGCAGAAGATCGCGTCGAACGGCTTCGCGATCCCGTAGTCGGCATCGGTCAGGTTCAGCTGCTCGAAGCGGATCATCGCGCGCAGTTCCGGGCGCACCTTCACACGGCCGGCCTGCGCGCCGGTGCCCTTCAGGAAGAAGCGCTTGAGACGCTCCGGGCTCAGGTGCTTGACCTGGTCGTACGTATAGATGCCGGCCTCGGCCTTCGCGAGCACCTGCGTGTCGAGGTCGGTCGCGAGGATCGATGCGCCGCGCGCGGCCGATTCGCCGAGCGCCTCGATCAGCGTGATCGCGATCGAGTAAGGCTCCTCGCCGGTCGACGCCGCCGAGCACCACACCGATACCGGTGCCGGCCGCGCCTTCACGAAGTCGGCGAGGATCGGGAAATGGTGCGACTCGCGGAAGAACGCGGTCAGGTTCGTCGTCAGCGCGTTGGTGAACGCCTCCCACTCGAGCGGATCGTCCTCCTGCTCGAGCAGGTCGAGGTAGTCGCGGAACGTGTCGAGGCCGCGTGCGCGCAGCCGGCGTGCCAGCCGGCTGTACGCCATGTCGCGCTTGTGCTCGGACAGCGAGATGCCCGCGCGTTGATGGATCAGCGCGCGGATGCGTGCGAAATCCGCGCCGGTGAACGCGAAGTCGCGCCCCGGCTCGCCCGCGCGGGGCGAGGTATCCGGTGCATCGGGTCGAAACGGTGCGCGCGCGGACGGCATGGCTTAGAAGGTCTCCCAGTCGTCGTCGGAGGTACCGGCCGCGGCCAGCGCCGGCTTCTCGCCGTTCAGCGCCGGACGCACCAGTGCGGGCTTCTCGGCCGGCTTGTGCGCCGGTGCGGCCGCCTTCGCGAGACGCGGGCCGTAGCCGCCGGCGGCCGGCGTGTCCTTCGGTGCGCGTGCGGCGGCATCCGTCGGGCGCTTCGCTTCGTGGCTCGTTGCCGGTGCCGACGCGTGCGGCGCAGGTGCGGCGCGACGCGCCGGCTGGGCGGCGGCCTGCGGGGCCGGCAGTGCGGCCGGCGCGGCTTCGTGGCGGCTCTGCGACGGCAACGCCGGCACCGCGGCCGGTGCGTGCGCGGCCGGGCGCGCGGCGCCGCGCGCCGGCGCGAGCGCGATGCCGCCCGCGACGCGCCACTCCGACACGATCGCCTTCATCTGGCGCGTCTGCTCCTCGAGCGACGCGGCCGCCGCCGCGGCCTGCTCGACGAGCGCCGCGTTCTGCTGCGTGACCGAGTCCATCTGGCCGACCGCGCGATTGACCTGCTCGATGCCGGTCGACTGCTCGTCCGACGCGGCGCTGATCTCGCCCATGATGTCGGTCACGCGGCGCACGGCCTGCACGATCTCATCCATCGTCGAACCGGCCCGCGCGACGAGCGCCGACCCGCTTTCGACCTTCTCGGCCGAATCACCGATCAGCTGCTTGATTTCCTTCGCGGCGCTCGCGCTGCGCTGGGCCAGCGAGCGCACCTCGCCCGCGACCACCGCGAAGCCGCGGCCCTGCTCGCCCGCACGGGCGGCCTCGACCGCCGCGTTCAGCGCGAGGATGTTGGTCTGGAACGCGATGCCCTCGATCGTGCCGATGATGTCGACGACCTTGCCCGAGCTCGCCGCGATGTCCTGCATCGTCGACACGACCTGGCCGACCACCTCGCCGCCGTGCGTCGCGATGTCGGACGCATTCACCGCGAGCTGGCTCGCCTGCCGTGCGTTCTCCGCGTTCTGCCGCACGGTGCCGGTCAGCTGCTCCATGCTCGATGCGGTTTCCTGCAGCGACGCGGCCTGCTCCTCGGTGCGCTGCGACAGGTCGGTGTTGCCGGTCGAGATCTCGCGCGCGCCGACGTCGATCGACTCGGTGCCGCGATGCACGGCCTGCACCATCGTCGTCACGGCGTCCTGCATCCGCTTGACGCCGCCGAACAGGCGGCCGATCTCGTTGGTGCTGAACACGTTCACCGGCTGCGTGAGGTCGCCGCCCGCGATGCGCTCGAAGTGCGCGATCGCGTCCTCGAGCGGCTTCACGATCAGCCCGCGCAGCGCGAAGCGGATCGCGATCACGACGACGAACGCGATCGCGATGCCGGCCGCGATCAGGCCGATCATCATCGAGATCTGCGACTGCGTCGCGGCCTGGCGTTCTTCCGCACGCTTCTGCAGCGACGCGATCACGGCCGATGCCGCCTGGTCGTACGCGACGAACATCGGGCTGATCTTGGTATCGGCGACCGCGTGATAGGCCGCCATGTCGCCCGCGCGCGCGGCCGCGAATTCCGGCTCGACGCCTTCCTTCACGATCGTCGCGTAGCGCGCGGCGAGCTCGTCGACGAGCGCCTGCTCGACGCCAAGCTTCGGCGTCGCCTGGAACGCCTGCCAGTTCTGGTTCGACTTCGCGTACAGCTCCTGCGCGCGGTCGAGCACCTTGGCGGCATCGGCCGTGTTGCCGGCCTCGGTCAGCGAGCGGAAGCGGTCAAGCGACACGCGCGCGCGCAGCAGGTACGCCGACGTGTCGTCGAGCGAATGGATCGCCGGCAGGTCGACGTGCGCGACCTCGTCGAGCGAGCGGCTCGCGTGATCGAGCGCGTAGAGGCCGAGCCCGCCGACCGCGGCGGCCAGGCACACGAGGATGAGTCCGACCGCCGTGAGCGTCGTGCGGATCGACCAGTTATGCAACATTGCAGATTCTCCCGAAATTGCTGCGCACGCGGCGCGCTTACCCGCCGAGCGTCTCGATCAGCGCCATTTCCCGGCTCGACATCAGCTTCTCGATGTCCATCAGGATCAGCATCCGGCCATCGACCGTGCCGAGGCCCGTCAGGTACTCGGTCGTCAGCGTCGCGCCGAATTCCGGTGCCGGCATGATCTGGTCCGTCTGCAGCGTCAGCACGTCCGACACGCCGTCGACCACCATCCCGACCACCCGGTTCGACACGTTCAGGATGATCACGACGGTCTGGTGGTCGTACTCGACGCGGCCGAGATGGAACTTGATCCGCATGTCGACGATCGGCACGATGATCCCGCGCAGGTTGATCACGCCCTTGATGAACTCCGGCGCGTTCGCGATGCGCGTGACGCTGTCGTAGCCGCGGATTTCCTGCACCTTCAGGATGTCGATCCCGTATTCCTCGTCGCCGAGCGTGAAGACGAGGAATTCCTGGCCCGTCGCATCGCCCTGCACGGCGTCGCGGCGGCTGGTCGCCGCGTTCGCCGCGGCCGGATTGATCATTTGGACTTCAGCAGACACGTTTGCCCCCAATCGGTTGAATGGCGAGAGTCAGAAGATCGCGAGCTCGGCGCCGGCTCGGGCACCGTGCATCGCACGGGTTTCGCGGTTCAGCGCCGCGACGTCGACGATCAGCGCGACGCTGCCGTCGCCGAGGATGGTCGCCGCCGAGATGCCGTGCACCTTGCGGTAGTTGGTTTCGAGGTTCTTCACGACCACCTGCTGCTGGCCGACCAGCTCGTCGATCAGCATCGCGAAGCGGCGTCCCTCGGTTTCCATGATCGTGACGATCCCCTGGGTCGGATCGGTGCGCGCGTCCTCGACCGAGAACACCTCGTGCAGCGCGACGAGCGGCAGGTATTCGCCGCGCACGCGCACCACGCGCTCGCCGTTGCCGACCGTGTAGATGTCGTCGTTCGACGGCTGCAGCGACTCCATCACGAAGTTCAGCGGCAGGATGAAGATCTCGCTGCCGACCTTCACCGACATCCCGTCGAGGATCGCGAGCGTGAGCGGCAGCACGATCCGCGTGGTCGTGCCGCGGCCGGCCTGCGACGTGATCTCGACATGGCCGCCCATCGACTGGATGTTGCGCTTCACGACGTCCATCCCGACGCCGCGGCCCGACACGTCGGTCACGGTCTCGGCGGTCGAGAAGCCCGGCGCGAAGATCAGCTGCCAGACTTCGTCGTCGCTGATGTTCTCGGAAATCTGCATGCCCTGCTTCGCGGCCTTCGCGAGGATCCGTTCGCGGTTCAGGCCCGCGCCGTCGTCGCTGACCTCGATCACGATGTTGCCGCCGTGATGCGCGGCCGACAGCACGAGCTGGCCGACCCCGTCCTTGCCGGCGGCGACGCGCCTGTCGACGGTTTCGATCCCGTGGTCGAGGCTGTTGCGCACGAGGTGCGTGAGCGGGTCGATGATCCGCTCGATCAGGCTCTTGTCGAGCTCGGTCGCCTGGCCGAACGTGACGAGCTCGACCTGCTTGCCGAGCTTGCCGGCGAGATCGCGCACGAGCCGCGGGAAACGGCTGAACACGTAGTCCATCGGCATCATGCGGATCGACATTACCGCTTCCTGCAGGTCGCGCGCGTTGCGCTCGAGCTGCGCCATCCCGTTGAACAGGCGGTCGTGCAGCGCCGGATCGAACGCGCTCGCGGTTTCCGCCAGCATCGCCTGCGTGATCACGAGCTCGCCGACCAGGTTGATCAGCTGGTCGACCTTCTCGACGCCGACGCGGATCGAGCTGCCTTCGGCGCCCGATGCGGCGGCAGCCGGGCGCGGACGCTTGTCGTCGTGGTGCGCGGCAGCCTGGGCGGCCTGCCCCGCCGGTTCGGCGTGCGCTTGCGGCGCCGGCGGCACGGCGGCGCTCGGCGGCACTTGCGCTTGCGGCGCGGCGGCGGCCGGTGCGGCACCGGCGGCTTGCGCGAATACCTCGACCCGGGCGGCGGGTTCCGGCGCGACGGCCGGCTCGGCCGCGGCCGGCGTGGCGGCCGGCGCCGCCGGTGCGGCCGGCGCGGTGCCGCGCGCGATGCGGATCTGGCTGTCGTCGATGACGAAGCAGCACACGGCGACGATGTCGTCGGACGGCACGTCCGATTCGAGCCACAGCGTCAGGTCCGCGCCCGCTTCCTCGCGGCCGACGATCCGGCCGAGATTGCCGAGCTCCTCGGTCAGCAGCGCCTGGTCCTTCGCGTCGACGCCGACGAGCGTGATCTTCAGGTGCGGGCCGTCCGTGCCGGCGTCGGCCGCATCGGCCGCCGGATGCGCGGCCGCGACGGCCTGTTCGACCACGTGATCGGGCGCGCGGTCGCTGCTGGCGGCCGGTGCCGGTGCAGTCGCCGCGGCAGGCGCGGCGTCCGCGGGCGCACCTGCGCCGCTCTCGGCCTTCAGCCGTTCGAGCTTCGCGCAGATCGTCGCGGCGGCCGCCGCGTCCGGCTCGGCGCTCGCGCGATAGTCGGCCAGCTGGTCGGACAGCACGTCCTTGGTCTCGAGGAACGCGTCGACCATTTCCTTGGTCAGCGTCAGCTCATGGTTGCGCGCGCGGTCGAGCAGCGACTCGAGGATGTGGGTCGTCTCGGTCAGCGCGGAAAAGCCGAACGTCGCCGCGCCGCCCTTGATCGAATGCGCGGCGCGGAAGATCGCGGCCAGGTCCTCGGGGTCGGGCGAGCCGACGTCGAGGTTCAGCAGCAGTTGCTCCATCTGCGCGAGCAACTCGTCCGCTTCGTCGAAAAAGGTCTGGTAGAACTGCGTGATGTCGAGAGTCATGCCCGGTCACCGGTTGGATTCGTCGCGTTCATGTCAGGAGGCGGTCTGCTCGGAGAGCGTCGCGACCAGGTCGAGCAGCACCGCCGGGTCGATCGGCTTTTCGATCCAGCCGGTCGCGCCCGCGTCGCGCGCGGCGTCCTTGAAAGCGTCGCTGCCTTCGGTCGTCAGCACGAGGATCGGCGTGTCCGTGTACGCCGTCAGCTTGCGCAGCGCGGCGATCACCTCCAGGCCGTTCTTGCGCGGCATGTTCTGGTCGGTCAGCACCAGGTCGTACGGCACCGTGGCCGCCATGTCGAAGCCGGCTTCCCCGTCCGGCGCCACGGTCACGTCGTAGCCGGCCTGCGCAAGCGTCGCCTGCAGCAGCGCACGCATGGTCGCGGAGTCGTCGATGGCGAGAATGGTTCGGATCATGTCTGTCTCGGAATCTTGGATACGTCAGGGTTTCGGCGCGACCGCGACGGCGCTCGCGAGCGCCGGTCGCGCGGCCGGCGACGGGCCGCCGAGCTGCTGGGCCAGCAGCTTCGAGCCCGCCGCGTCGGCCGACAGCGTCGTGGTCGTCGCGTCGTCGCGCATCAGCGCTTCTTCGGATTTGCGGTTCAGCACGATCACGCTGATCCGGCGGTTTTCCGGATCGAGCGCATCGGCCTTGTTCAGGTTCTGCGTCGACGCGAGGCCGAGCACGCGCAGCACCTTCGCCTCGTCCATGCCGCCCGCGATCAGCTCGCGGCGCGACGCGTTCGCGCGATCGGCCGACAGCTCCCAGTTGCTGTAGCCGCCCTCGCCGCCCGCGTACGGCACCGCGTCGGTGTGGCCCTGGACGATGATCCGGTTCGGCACGTCGTTCAGCGTCTTGCCGATCTCGCGCAGGATGTCGCGCATGTACGGCTCGACGTGGTCGCTCGACATCGCGAACATCGGCCGCTTCTGCGAATCGACGATCTCGATGCGCAGCCCCATCAGCGTCGAATCGATGCGGATCTGCTGCCTGAACTGGCGCAGCGTCGGGTTCGCCTCGATCGCCGCCATCAGCTTGATCTGCAGGTCGTGCAGGCGCGTCTGCTCGAGCCGGTCCTGCGCGCCCTGCGCCTGCGACCGCGAATGGTCGTCGCCGGCTTTCGCGACGCGATCGGCGAGCGACGTCGTGCCGTCGGTGCGGCGCAGCGTGCCCGCGTCGGCGCTCGACAGGTCGCGGCCGCCGCCGTTGATGATGCTGGAGTCCTGCGAGCTGCGGTCGCCGCTGCCGAACAGCGCGGCCTTCAGCGGCGTGTTGAAGTATTCGGCGATTCCCTTCAGCTGCACCGGCGTGACCGAGCTCAGCAGCCACATCAGCAGGAAGAACGCCATCATCGCGGTCATGAAGTCCGCATACGCGAGCTTCCATGCGCCGCCGTGGTGGCCCTTCTTCTGCGGGGCCACCCGTTTCACGACGATCGCGCGATCCTTGCTCTTGCTCATCGAACGCTCCGCGTCACTTCGCCTTCACGCGCCGCACGTGCTCTTCGAGCTCCGTGAACGACGGACGCTCGGTCGAGAACAGCACCTTGCGGCCGAACTCGACCGCGATCGCCGGCGCATAGCCGTTCAGGCTCGCGAGGATCGTCACCTTGATGCACTGGAACATCTTGGTCGACTCGGCGACGCGCTGCTCCGCGAGGCTCGCGAGCGGCCCGATCAGCCCGTACGACAGCAAAATCCCGAGGAACGTGCCGACCAGCGCCTGCGCGATCATCGCGCCGAGCACCGCGGGCGGCTTGTCGGCCGACGCCATCGTGTGCACGACGCCCATCACGGCCGCGACGATCCCGAACGCCGGCATCGCGTCGCCGACGCGCATCAGCGCATGCGCGGGGCCTTCGCCTTCCGCGTGGTGCGTCTCGATCTCCTCGTCCATCAGGCTCTCGATCTCGAACGCGTTCATGTTGCCGCCCACCATCAGGCGCAGGTAGTCGGTCAGGAATTCGACGATGTGGCGATCGGCGAGGATCTTCGGGTATTGCGTGAAGATCGGGCTCTTGTCCGGATCGTCGATGTCGGCCTCGAGCGTCAGCGTGCCTTCCTTGCGCGCCTTCGCGAGCAGCACGTACAGGAGCGCCATCAGTTCCATATAGACGTCCTTGGTGTACTTCGAGCCCTTGAAGAGCGTCGGCAGCACGCGCAGCGTCGCCTTGATGGTCTTCATGCCGTTGCCGAGGATGAACGCGCCGACGCCCGCGCCGGCGATCATCAGGATCTCGAGCGGCTGGACCAATGCGCCCAGATGCCCGCCTGCCAGCGCGTAACCGCCGAAGACGGACAACAGCGTCACGAGTGTTCCCACGATAATCAGCACTGCCTGTCCCTCACGAAAGACCGGCGGGGAGACCGCCGTTAATCAGGTTTACGGCAGTCGGCAGGAAAACTTTCGCGGCTGCGCCGCGGCGCCGCGGCGGTGTTTACCAGCAAGCGCCGGCCGGTTTGCCCGGCACGCGGCAACCAGCCGGCTCCCGCCCGGCTCCCGTCCGGCGGGGTTCAGGCCGCGGCGGCAGCCAGCTCGGCACGCGCCGCGGCGGCCTTGCGGGTCTTGCCCGCACGCGACGGCGGCTGGCACAGGCCGCACACGAAACCTTGATGCGGATCATGCGCATGCGCGACGAAATGGCCGCCGCAGCGCGTGCACGGGGTCATCTGCAGCATCCCGGAATCGAAGAAGCGCACGAGCGTCCACGCGCGCGTCAGGCTCAGCGCGGCCTCGTCGCCGGACAGGTTCACGTGCTCGAGGTAGAGCCGGTATGCCTTCACGATCGACTGGATCGGTTCGCAGCGGCCGTGGTCCTGCATGAACCGGTAGATGTTGTAGAACAGCGACGAGTGGATGTTCGGCTGCCACGTCATGAACCAGTCGGTCGAGAACGGCAGCATCCCCTTCGGCGGCGACGCGCCCTTCAGTTCCTTGTACAGCTTGATCAGGCGGTCGCGCGACAGGCTCGTCTCCGCCTCCAGCAGCTGCAGCCGGGCGCCCAGTTCGATCAGTTCGATGGCGAGGGTGATTTCCTTCACCTCGATCACGACGCTTTTGCTTGCCATGTTGAATAACCGTCTGCTTGACGTGGTTCGGATGAGTGGCCAATACGCCGCCCGCCGGCGCGGCGCGCCGGGACGAACGCAAGGCGGAAAAGGATCAGCGGACGCTTTCGACCGGCTGGCCGGCCATCAGGATGGCCGAGTGCGCGTGCGTGACGACGTCGCTGCGCCCCTTGTCGGCGAGCGACGACAGCAACGCGTGATCGTCGAAGCGGAAACGGCACAACATCTGGTTCGATGCGGCGAGCTTCACGGTCTGGGCGAGCGTGAGGTTCGCGAGCACGTCGGCCAGTTCCTGGGACACGCCCATGCGGAACATGCCCATCGCCTTGTCTTCCCGCAGCAGGCGCTGCGCGAGGAGGAGGTACGACAGGTTGACCTCTTTGATCTCACTGAGCATTTCGCTGGTGGCGCTCATGATTCCCCCGTTAAGAGCTTTGCTTTGGCCTTTCATTATGAAAACGTTTGCTCGATCAGGCCGCACTGGGCGCGCTGTCGGCACGTTTATAGTCTTACAGGGCGAATTTTGGCCAAACGGCATTTATGCCGGTATCAGCGAAGTGGCGCATGCCGCGCAGGATTTGTCTGTAAACCGTGTAGGAATTTTTCCGACAAGGCGAACTGAAAGGGGACAAACGGCGGGGGCGCGTGGCGCGCGAATTCGTCGGTGATGCGGTCCGATATTGGACGAATCCGGCTGAAGTCCGTCCGGCAAGGCTGCCGGCCAGTGAATCGGCAAAAATTATAGTGGTTTTTCACAATATCGCAACAATAGTTGCGTCCATCTCGATTCATGCATCCGCACCCTTTTTATCGGGGTTTTCGCGTATTTCAGCGTGTAACAAGCCTTAAGTGTTTGAAAAAACACTCGAACCCCGGAAGGCGATATCGATAATGGACTCCAATGGGCAGCGGCGGGAGCCGCGCCGGCCCGCCCCGCAACTTGCCGCCCGGCGTCCCGCGCATCCCGCCACGGACCCGGCTACGCACCGCCCAAGGCGTGCGTCGGCGAGTTCCGCAACCTTGTATCGGACCAGCATCCGCACTCGAGCACCCACGCTGGTCGACACCGGAGAACGCCCATGCGTATTGCCCAGATCGCGCCGCTTTACGAAGCCGTCCCGCCGAAACTCTATGGCGGCACCGAGCGTGTCGTGTCCTACCTCACCGAGGCGCTCGTCGAGCTCGGCCATGACGTGACGCTGTTCGCCAGCGGCGACTCCGTCACGTCCGCCCGCCTCGAGGCGGCATGGCCGCGCGCACTGCGGCTCGACCCGTCGATCCGTGACTCGATGGCGCCCCATATGCGCCTGATCGAGCAGGTCGCCCGTGTCGCGCACGAATTCGACGTGCTGCACTTCCACCTCGACTACCTGCCGTTCCCGCTGATGTCGCGCCTCGATACGCCTTACGTGACGACGCTGCACGGCCGCCTCGACCTGCCGGAGCTGCAGCCGGTGTTCGACGCGTTCCCCGACGCACCGGTCGTCTCGATCTCGAATTCGCAGCGCAAGCCGCTGCCGCAGGCAGCCTGGGCCGGCACCGTGTATCACGGACTGCCCGACACGCTGCTCACGCCGCAACCGGACGTGAAACCCGAATACCTCGCTTTCCTCGGCCGGATCTGTCCCGAAAAACGGGTCGACACCGCGATCCGGATCGCCGCGCAAAGCGGGCTGCCGCTGAAGATCGCCGCGAAGGTCGACAAGGCCGATGCGGACTACTTCAAGGAAGTGATCGAGCCGCTGCTCGGCGAAGCCCATGTCGAATTCATCGGCGAGATCAACGAGGCGCAGAAGCCGGCATTCCTCTCCGGCGCGAAGGCGCTGCTGTTCCCGATCGACTGGCCGGAGCCGTTCGGTCTGGTGATGATCGAGGCGATGGCCTGCGGCACGCCGGTCGTGGCGTTCAACCGCGGCTCGGTGCCGGAAGTGATCGAGGACGGCGTGACCGGCTTCATCGTCGAGGACGTGCAGGGCGCGGTCGGCGCGCTGCACCGGATCGACAGCCTGTCGCGCGACGCGATCCGCGCACGCTTCGATACGCGTTTCAGCTCGAAGGCGATGGCGCGACGTTACGTCGAAACTTACGAATCGCTTTGCACGGCGGCAAAACAGCCGGCGCTGCGCCGGGTCGCGGGCGCCTGACGCCGAAATTCGTCAGGAAATATGCCGGAAAATTCGCGCCGAAATCGGTGCGGAAAAACCAAAGAGCCGCATCGCCGATGCGGCTCTTTCTTTTTGGGCGGTCATTCGATCAGGAATCGATCGCGGTTTTTCCCGACGATCCAATTCGGCGGCTTGCCGCGCCCGCTCCAGGTTGCACCCGACTTCGGGTCGCGGTATTTCGGAGGCAGCGGCGCCTTTTTCGGCGGACGGCCGCGCCGCGCTCGCTCCACGAAGCCCAGATCCTGGGCCGTCAGCCCATATTCGGCAATCATTCGCTGGACGTCGGCGATCACCGCCGCCACTTCCTGGCGACGCACGTCATCCGCCTGCGCCTGCAGATCGGCGATCTGCGCCTTGAGTTTCGCGTATTGAGACATTTTTCGACTCCCTTTTTTCCATGATGCGGCTCCGGCGAGTCCGGCCGGAACACCAACACCCGTTACGTCGTCTGCACTGCCGCCCTGCTCTTCGAAATTAATGCTGTCATCTTTAACCGATTCGGCTATATCGAGAATGCGGACTTATTCTAATAAAAGCCATTCGTCAGCCATTCAAATTTAACAATCGTTGACCCTCTCGAAGCCGATTCATTTCCTATAATCCAGACCAATTCCGGGCGTCGGAATAAGTCGTCCGGTCGTCCGATTGTCGTCAACCCACTTGAACAAGGTCCTTACATGAATCTTTCTCAGCGTCTGGCTGCAGAGGCATTCGGCACGTTCTGGCTCGTGCTCGGCGGGTGCGGAAGCGCCGTGCTGGCCGCCGCCTTTCCGGGCCTCGGCATCGGCTTTGCCGGCGTCGCACTTGCATTCGGCCTGACCGTGCTGACGATGGCATTCGCAATCGGCCATATTTCGGGTTGCCATTTGAATCCGGCTGTGAGCGTGGGCCTGACGGTCGCCGGCCGCTTCCCGGCGCGCGATCTCGCGCCGTACATCGTGGCGCAGGTGGTCGGTGCGACGCTCGGTGCGTTCGTGCTGTACCTGATCGCGACCGGCAAGCCGGGCTTCGACGTCGTCGGCAGCGGCTTTGCGACGAACGGCTTCGGCGAACGCTCGCCCGGCCACTACGCGCTCGGCGCGGCGTTCATCTGCGAAGTCGTGATGACGGGCTTCTTCCTGTTCGTGATTCTCGGCGCCACCGACAAGCGCGCACCGGCCGGCTTCGCGCCGATCGCGATCGGCCTGTGCCTGACGTTGATCCACCTGATCTCGATCCCGGTCACCAACACGTCGGTGAACCCGGCCCGCTCGACCGGCCCCGCGCTGTTCGTGGGCGGCGAGGCGATCGGGCAGCTGTGGCTGTTCTGGGTCGCGCCGATCATCGGCGCGGCAATCGCGGGGATCATCTACCCGCTGATCGCGGGGCGCGACGATGCCGTCGCCCTGCTGCCCGCATCCGCTCGCACTATCGAATAAACACTACGGGGTCACGCGAGCAGAGCAGCGAGCCTCACGCTGTCGAACAACATCGAGGCAGGTAATTTGGACGGGCGCCGCTGGCGCCCGTTTTTCATGTTCGCTCAGGACGCGGCGACGCCGTCGAGGGTGCCTTCGAGCGCGAACAGCATGCGCAGGTGGCGGGCGACACCCGCGTCGAAGTTGTTGCCGATCCGCGGGATGTGCGGCAGGTGCGCGATCAGGTCGGGGTTTGCGTTGTTCATCATGAATGCATGGCCGGCCGTTTCCAGCAGGTCGATGTCGTTCATGTTGTCGCCGAACGCGATGCAGTGGCCGGCGTCGACGCCGAGCCGGGCGAGCACCGTACGCAGCGCGCGGCCCTTCGACACGTCGGCGGTCATCACTTCGAGACAGTCGGGCAGCGAGTACGTGACGTACAGCGCGTCGCCGAACCGCACGCGCATCTGCTCGGCGACCACCGCCAGATCGGCCGGCTCGCCGATGTACAGCACCTTCGCGATGTCCGCGCCGTCGTGCGCGGCCATGTCGATCACGTCGTACCGGAAACCCGAATCCTGGTGGAACTCGAGCAGGTGCGGCGCCTCGCGGTCGATCAGCCAGCCGCGGTCGGTGAACAGGTTGACGATCACGCGCCCGTGCGCGCCGGTGACGCCCGGCTGCACGAGGCCGCGGACGATCGCGGGATCGATGTCCTGCGCATGGATCGCCGTATCGTCCGGCGCATGCACGCGCGCACCATTCGACGTGATCAGGTACGGCCGGATGCCCAGCACGTCGCGGATGCCCGCGACGTCCGCGTAGTGGCGCCCCGTCGCGATCACGAACTGCAGGCCGTCGCGGTCGAGCCGGCGGACGGTCTCGATCGTGTACGGATCGAGCTGGTGATCGCTGTTCAGCAGGGTGCCGTCGAGATCGGTGGCGATGACTTTGTACATGGGGACCGGAGAATGGCGCGCAGGACGCTGCGGAACCGCTATTTTAACGTCGTGCCCAGGGGCGCGCCGGGCGGTTGGGGGGACGGGCGGAGGTGGCGGGTTTCAGGCGGTTCGGCCCTCGGCGCGCTGCCGGTTCGGCCTGGTCAGCCTGTTGGGTCCGCTCGGTCCGCTCGGTCCACTCTGTCCGCTCTGTCCACTAGGTCCGCCCGATACGCTCGATACGCTCGATACGCGCAACCCACCCGACCTGCCTGACCCGGCCAGCCTGCCCGGCCCACTCACCACGCTCTGGCCGCTTGAACCATTCACCCCGCCTCAGCCGCCCTCAACGCCTGCAGCGCGAGCCGCAACGCGCCATGCGCGGAATCGTCGAGCGGCGCGCGCAGCCGGGCCGCGTGACGCGCCGGCACGGCCGGTTCAAGCGCGCCGGCCAGCCCGCCGCACAGCGCAACCGGCAGCGCCTGCCGCGGATCGAGCGCGTCGATCATCTTGCCGATCTCGTCGCCGGCCTGCGCGATCAGCGCGGCCGCATGCGGATGGGTGCGGTGCGCGAACACGATCGGCGCAAGGCGCGCATAGATCGTCTGGTTCGCATCGCACGACCACTGGACGAGTGCGTCTCGATCGTGCGCCCCCGTTTCCGCGAGCAGCGCATCGGCGAAGGCGTCGCGCGGCACGCGGCCGTCGAGCGCCTGCTGGGCATACGCCAGCGCGCGCACGCCGAGCCACGCGCCGCTCGCCTCGTCGCCGGACGGAAAGCCGAAGCCGCCCGCGATGCGACATTCGCCCGCCGCGTCGAGCGCCGCCGCGATGCTGCCCGTGCCGAGCGCGACGATGAGCCCCGGCGCGCCGGCGTGCGCGCCGACGACGGTCGTATAGGCGTCGCTTTCGACCGCGAGCGCGTCGAGCGGCGCCTGCGCACGGAACGCGGCGAGCCACGCGGTATTGTTGACGCCCGCGAGCCCGCAGCCGAGCGCGCACTGCGACCAGTCGAACGCGAGCCCCGCCCGCGTGAATGCGTCGGCACAGGCCGCGCCAATCGATGCCCACGCGCGCTCGATGCCGAGGCCGAGCCCGGATGGGCCGCCGCGCCCCTGCGCGAGCTCGCGCCCGTGCCGGTCGGCCAGTACCGCGCGGGTGCCGGTGCCGCCGCCGTCGATGCCGATCGCAAACAGTAATGCAGTCATGCGTTGATCCCGCTGATTCGAACAGGCGCCAAGCTTAACCGGATCGGCGCCGCGCGCCCATCTGCCGTTCGGCCGGCTATGCCGTGAATGGGCCTTCCGCTATGCTGGCACGATCGAATCGACACGGGAACGAGGCTGACGATGCCGCAGCGGTGCAACTGGGTAAGGACGGAAGCGGATGCTCACTATCACGACACCGAGTGGGGCGTGCCGTCGCATGACGATCGCCATCTGTTCGAAATGCTGATTCTGGAAGGCGCGCAGGCGGGGCTGTCGTGGTCGACGATCCTGAACAAGCGCGCCGGCTATCGCGAGGCGTTCGCCGACTTCGATATCGACCTGGTCGCGCGCTTCACGCCGAAGCGCATCGAGAAACTGCTCGAGAATCCCGGTATCGTGCGCAATCGCGCGAAGGTCGAATCCGCGGTAACCAATGCACGGGCCGTGCAACGCATTCGCGACGACCACGGGTCGCTCGCGCACTTCCTGTGGTCGTTCGTCGACCACACGCCGGTGCAGAACGCATGGCAGTCGTATCGCGACGCGCCCGCGTCGACCGCCCAGTCGGACGCGCTCAGCAAGGCGCTGAAGGCGTACGGCTGCAAGTTCGTCGGCTCGACGATCTGTTATGCGCTGATGCAGGCAACCGGGATGGTCAACGACCACGAGGCCGGCTGCCCGTGTCACGTCAAATGCGCGGCGCTCGGCGGCTAGCAGAATCCGGCACGGCGCCGCAACGCAGGCTGACGGCGGCGGAAATTTTTCGGCTGGCCGGCTGGCCGGCGGGCCGGATAGCCGCATCATCGTGTCAGCGCACCAAACTCACGATCGGCCCGAGCGCGAAGATCGACGTCCGAACGGGGGTAGCCAGCGGCGAGCGCCGCCGGCTACCGATCGAAATCGCCATGCCACCGTCGGGCCAACGCCGCCGCTCGACCTTCCCCGTCCCGGCGCCGCGAGGCCGTTTCCGGCCCCGAAAAGCAAAACGGCGGAGCGGCTTCTTTCGAAGCACGCTCCGCCGTTTCGCGGCGAACCCGAGACGCTCTTAGTGGAGCTTCTTCGGCAGCATCTGGCTGCGCAGGCGCTTGTGCAGGCGCTTGACGGCTGCTGCCTTCTTGCGCTTGCGGACTGCGGTCGGCTTTTCGTAGGACTGGCGTTCGCGCAGTTCAGCGATCAGGCCATTTTTTTCGATAGCACGGCGAAAGCGGCGAATCGCCACTTCGAACGGCTCGTTTTCTTTCAGAAGAATCGTCGTCATGTCGTTCCTAAATTGCTTAAACGGTCAAAAACGTAGCGGCCAAGCGCCACGCACCGGCCATCCGGGCGTCCCCACAACAGGCGAAACGAGCGGAAATACGGCCTCGGAGGCCGGAAAAGAGAGGCGGAAAGCACCGCGAGTACGCTTCACAAGCCGCGTGCAGCGCCGCGTTTGACTGCCAGCAAGAATGCCGAGACGGCACAGGCTTGACAGAAAATCTCAATTCAGCCCGCCATCATATCAGGAAATCACAGACAAAACTACCCTTTTGTCGATCCCGATTCACCGTCCTGCGCGGCGCGGCCGCACACGCCGTCCAACGAGGCCATCGCACGGCCCGGTCAAAATCGCTGCCGGCCATGCCGGGCGCGGACTTCACGGCGCCCCGGCCAGTCCGTCCCGAATTTCCTCGAACATCCCTCTAAAGTTTTCGCCGGGTGCCGCCGTCAACCAGGAAAGGCGGGCAGCGCCACTCGCGATAAAGCGCAACGCCGAAAACGATCCTGTCTGTACTCAGGCATTTTCCAAAACGAGGAAGCAAATGCTGAACATCAACACCAACATCCTTTCGCTGACGACGCAGACGAATCTGTCGGGCTCGCAAAGCGCACTGTCGCAAGCGATCAACCGCCTGTCGTCGGGCAAGCGCGTGAACACGGCAGCCGACGACGCGGCAGGTCTCGCGATCTCGACGACGCAAACGGCCGCGATCAACGCGCTGACGCAAGGTGTCGCAAACGCGAACAACGGTATCTCGATGATCCAGACCGCAGCCGGCGCGCTGCAGTCGACCGTCGACAACCTGCAGCGTATCCGTACGCTGGCAGTCGAATCCGGCGACGGCTCGCTGGACTCGAACGCACGTGCCAACCTGCAAGCTGAAGTCACGACGCGTCTGGGCGAAATCGACCGCGTGGCAACGCAAACGACGTTCAACGGCCAGACCATCCTGAGCAACGCCGGCAACGTCACGTTCCAGGTCGGCGCATCGGCGAACCAGACCGTTGCCGTCAACTTCGGCGCGACCGTGTGGACGAGCACGGGCGCAGGCCTGAGCCTGAGCGGCCTGACGGTCAGCGACCAGACGAGCGCACAGTCGGCGATCACGGCAATCGACACGGCACTGAAGAACGTCAACACGTTCCAGGCAACGCTGGGTGCGGCACAGAACACGTTCCAGGCTGCGATCACGACGACGCAAACGCAGGCAACCAACATGAGCGCGGCGCGTTCGCAGATCACCGACGCGGACTTCGCGACGGAAACGGCGAACCTGAGCAAGGCGCAAGTGCTGCAACAAGCCGGCATCTCGGTGCTCGCGCAAGCGAACTCGCTGCCGCAGCAGGTCCTGAAGCTCCTGCAGTAATCGGGAATATCCGCGCCGGGCTCGCCGCCCGCGCACACGGCGTCGTCCGCGTTGCGGCGCGCGACGACGCCGGTTCGGCCCACCGAACCCGACACTCCAGGGAGGCACGCCTCCCTGCTTGCATTTGAATCGAAGCACGGCGACCCGCCGGAACGCGCGCCATCGCGCAAACGACTGGAGCACCCGCATGACCACGACGAGCACGAGCACAAGCACGACCGATATCGGCAGCCTCCTGGCGCAGGCCGGGCAATCGATCATCAGCGGCGCGACCAATTCGACGCTCGACGTCAGTTCGCTCGTGTCGGCACTGGTTACCGCGAAGACGGCCGGTCAGACCCAAACCCTCACGACCCGGCAGACGGCAGACAACACCGAGCTGTCGGCGGTCGGCAAACTCAAGTCGGCGCTGTCCGCGCTGCAGACCGCGATCGCCAGTCTCGCGAACGGCACGACGCTGAGCGGCCTCGCGGCGACCGCGAGCGGCAACGGCATCACCGCGTCGGTCAAGAGCGGCGGCGGGGCGGTCGCAGGCTCGTACTCGGTCAACGTCACGCAGCTCGCGAGCGCGAACAAGCTGTCGTCGGCGGGCCTCACGTCGTCCGACACAATCTCGGCCGGTTCGCTGAGCATCACGCTCGGCAGCAACACGGCGTTCAACGTCAACGTCGCGGCCGGCGCATCGCTGTCCGACATCGCGACCTCGATCAACACGACGGCCGGCAACCCGGGCGTCACCGCGTCGGTGATCACCGGCTCGGACGGCCAGCATCTCGTGATCCAGTCGAACAACACCGGCGCGGCCAACACGGTGTCGGTGAGCGGCACCGGCGTCAACTCGAAGCTGACGTCGGGCTATACCACCGTGACGCCGGCCGCGGACGCGAAATTGACCGTCGACGGCACGCCGGTGAGCAGCGCATCCAACAGCGTGTCCGGCGTGCTGACGGGCGTCACGCTGAACCTGACTTCGGCCGCGCTGAACACGACCCAGACGGTCACGCTTTCGCCCGACACGACGGCCACGACGAGCGCGATCAACGCATTCGTCAACGCCTACAACAGCTACGTGACGACCGCGCAGTCGCTGTCGTCGTACGACCCGAACACGTCGACGGCCGGCCCGCTGCTCGGCGACTCGATGCTGAACACGATCTCGAACGGTCTCGCGACCGCGATCAGCGGCGGCGTCACGACGGGCAGCCCGAGCACGACCTATTCGCTCGCGGCGATCGGCATCAACCTGCAGGCCGACGGGACGCTGCAGGTCGACTCGACCACGCTGAACACCGCACTCACGTCGAACAGCCCGGCCGTTGCCGCGCTGTTCAACACGACGAACGGCGTCGGCCAGACGCTGAACAAGCTGGTCAACACGTACACGCAGACGAACGGCCTGATCGACCAGCGCACCACGGCGATCAATACGGACCTGAAGAACCTGTCCGACCAGGCGACGCAGCTGAAGAACTACTCGGCTCAGCTCACCACGCAGTACAACGCGCAGTTCACCGCGCTGAACAACCTGATGGCGACGATGGCGAACAACACGAAGTACCTGACCCAGTTGTTCGGCGGCTCGAACAGCGCCGGTGCGCTCGCCACCAACAAGTAAGCGGCCTGTTCGCACGACGGATCCGGACGACGACCATGACGACCGATACGCTGAATCAAGCGCTCCACCTGACCCAGGCGATGCAGTCGGCCACCGCGCTGCGCGACTGGGAACGCGTCGCGGCGCTGGCCGACGCGCGCTCGCCGCTGTTGATGGGCCTGTCGCCCGAGCAGACGCCGGCGGCGCTCGACACGATCCGCCGGATCATGGACATCGACGCGTCGATCACGCAGGACGCGCAAGCCGATCGCGACCGCCTCACGCAACAGTTCACCGCATCGCGCGAGCGGATTCGCGCGGCCGGCCTATATCAGTCGACCGGCATGCTGTAGGCACAAGAACAACAACGCGCGCCGCCGTCGAGCGTGCGCCGATGCCGTAGCGTCGAGCCGCCTTCGGGCGGCTATTTTTTTGCGTCGAGAAGAACGGGACGGCACGATACGGATCCGCACCGTGCCGGATCGGCTGCGTCGCCCGACTAGCGAGCGGCCGCCGCCGCATCGACCATCTGCGCGAACGCCGCTTCCAGATTCCGGGCGAAGCGCGGCGCATCGCACAGCGGCGAGCGCAGCAGCCGCGCGCGCAACCCGGCCCGCACCGCGGCGACATGCGGCAGGTCGTTCGCGAACGCGGCGGCCTTCGCGACGTAGTCGTCGTCGTGGTCCGCGATCCATTCGGGCATCCCGAGCGTATGCAGGATGCTTTCGCCGATATGCGACAGGAACCGGTCGCCGCGCCGCGTGATGACCGGCGCGCCCATCCACAGTCCTTCCATGCTCGTCGTGCCCCCCGGATACGGAAACGGATCGAGCACGATGTCGATGTCGTTGTACGTGCCGATATGCGCGAGCCGTTTCGATCCGCCACGCAGCAGCAGGCGCTCGGCGGGAATGCCGTGTGCCGCGAAGCGTGCGGCGATGCTCGTGCGCAGCGCGGCTTCTTCCAGTTGCGCCGACTTCAGCAGCAGGCGCGAACCGGGTACCGCATGCAGCACGCGCGACCACAGCGCGACGACGGCGTCGCCGATCTTGTTCGCGTTGTTCAGGCAGCCGAACGTGACGACACCTTCGCGCGCGGCCGGTAGCGGCCCGACCTCGAGCGGCTGCGCGGGCGGCGTGAAGCACAGATAGCTGTCGGGCAGCCGCCATGGCCGCTCGACGAAGTGACGTGCTTCGTCGTCAGGCAGCACGTGGCGATCGCCGATCACGTAGTCGATCGCGGCGATGCCCGTCGTCGCGAAATAGCCGAGCCAGGTCGCCTGCACCGGTGCCGGCTTCCATGCGAACACCGGCAGGCGGTTCGACGCGGTATGACCGCTCAGGTCGAGCAGCACGTCGATGCGGTCGTGCTCGATCAGGTCGGCGGCCGCGCGGTCGTCGAGCGCGGTGATGTCGCGCCATAGCGAGAAATGCCGCTTGAGCGCGGCGGTCGTGTCGTCCTCCGCCGACTGCGTCGCGTAGGCCACCGCTTCGATGCGCGACGGATCGAGCGCCGCGACGACGCTCAGCAGGAACACCGCGACCGGATGCGACTTCAGGTCGCCGGACACGAACCCGACGCGCAATACACGCCCGGCGGACGGCCGCGGCACATGCGTACGCGGCGATGCCTGCGCGGCCATCTGCGCGCCGAATTCGCGCGCGCGATCGAGCAGTTGCGCGGGCGACAGCCGGTCCGTGCCGGCCGCGTGAAACATGCGGCCCGAATGCGCATTGCGGTACGCCAGATCGAGTTCGAGTGCGCGATCGTAGCTCGCGAGCCCCGCATCGAGGTGCCACAGCGCGCACAGGATGTCACCCATCACGGCGTGCATCTGCGCAGTCGGGTTCGGCAGCGACAGCGCGATACGACAGCTGTCGAGCGCCTCGCGCCGCTTGCCCTGCCGGACCAGCGTCTGCGCAAGATGGTGATGCAGGTCGGCTCGATCGGGCGCCGCGGCCAGCGCGCGCCGCAGGCTTGCGACCGTGCCGCCGAGATCGCCCGCGCGCTCGAGCGCGGCCGCAAGGTGGAACAGGCAGTCGACTTCGCCCGATTGCGCCGCGCGGGTGAGGCTCGCGATCGCCGCGTCGAGTTCGTCGCGCTCGAACAGCAATCCGCCAAGCGCGTGATGCGCGGCATGCAGTTCCGGTTGCAGCGCTATCGCGTGGCGGTAGCACGCGATAGCGTCGTCGGGCCGGCGTTGTGCACGCAGTACGTTGCCCTGGTTGAAGCGGGCCTGCGCGTAGCCGGGATCGAGCGCGATCGCCTTCTCGTACGCGCGCGCCGCGGCGTCCAGTTCGCCCTTGTCCTGCAGTGCGTTACCGAGATTGTTGTAGGCCGGCGCGTAATCGGGGCGCAGCCCGAGCGCCTGTGCACAGCTCAGCATCGCGGCATCCGCGTCGCCTGCGTCGCGCAACGCGTTGCCGAGGTTGCTGTGCGCCTCCGCATAGCCGGGCGCGAGCGAAATCGCGCGCCGGTATGCAACGAGCGCATCGTCGAGCCGACCGTGCGCGCGCAGCATGTTGCCGAGGTTGTTCAGGTAGACGGGATCGGCGCGCAGCGCGATCGCGCGCTCCATCAGCGCGAGGCCGGCCGGGAACTGGCCGAGCTGGCACGCGAGCAGCCCGAGGAAATGCGTCGCGTCCGGCTGATCCGGCTCGTCGCGCCGGATTGCCTCGTACAGCACGCGCGCGTCGTCGAAGCGCCCGGCCTGGTGGTGCACGAACGCCGCGTTCAGCCGTTGCGCGACAGTGCCCGTCATGAGCGTGTTCCATCCGTGTCGCCGGCCACGTAGCGGGCCCACATCCCGTGGAAGGCATCCTCGAGATTGCGCGCGAAGCGCGCCGCATCGCACAGCGGCGACGCGAGCGTGCGTTCGCGCAGCGTCGCGCGCAACGCCGCGAGCGCGTCGCGGTCGCTCGCGAATGCGATCGCCTTCGCGAGATACGCGTCCTCGTCGGCCGCGATCCAGCCGCCCATCCCGGCCGCATGCAGCAGGCTTTCGCAGATATGCGTAACGAAGCGGCCGCCCTTCATCCCGATCACCGGCACGCCCATCCACAGCGCTTCGGCCGTCGTCGTGCCGCCCGGATACGGGAACGGGCTCAGTGCGATGTCGATCCGGTTGTACGCGTTGAAGTACTCCGCGCGCGGCGAACCGCCTTCGAGGATCAGCTGGTGCGCGCCGATGCCGTGCCGCGCGAAGCGCTCGAGCGTCGCGCGGTTCAGGTCGCTCGCGCCGAGCTCGTGCGCCTTCAGCATCAGCCGCGCATCGGGCAGCGCGTGCAGCAGGCGCGACCACAACGCGATCACGTCATCGCTGATCTTCGTGAGCTTGCCGAAGCAGCCGAACGTCACGCCGCCGTTCGTGGCCATCGGCAGCGGTCCGACCTCGACGTCGTAAGCCGGCGGCGTGAAGCACAGGTAGCTGTCCGGCAAATGCCACGGCTGCTCGACGAAGTGATGCGCCTCGTCGGCCGGCAGCGTATGCGGATCGCCGATGAAGTAGTCGATCGCGCGGCAGCCGGTCGTCGCGAAGAAGCCGAGCCAGCTCGCCTGCACGGGCGCGGGCCGGTGCGCGAACACGGGCAGCCCGCTCCAGTTGGTGTGGCCGGCCAGGTCGACGAGCACGTCGATGCCGTCGTCGCGAATCATCCGCGCGGCCTGGTCGCGATTCAGGCACGTGAGCTTCTTCCAGCTCGCGAAACCCGCCTTCAGCCGCGCGGTCACGTCGTCCTCGACGACGAAGGTCACGTATGCATGCGGCTCGATGCGCGTGCGATCGAGGTGCGCGAGCACGCTTTCGAGGAAGATCCCGACCGGATGCTGGCGCAGGTCGCCGGACACGAAACCGACGCGCAGCGGCCGGCCGCACGCCTGCAGCGCACGCTGTTCGCGGTCGTGCGGCAGCAGCCGCGCGTCGCGCGCCAGGTAGTCGCCGTAGCGCCGCGCATCGACGATCCAGTCCTCGGGCGCGAATGCCGGCGAGCTCGACATGTTGAACAGCAGCCGCGCGTAAGCGCGGTGCGGATCGTGTTCGACGGCTTCGCGAAACGCATCGACCGCCCCCGCGAAATCGCGCTTGGCCCAGCGGATGTCGCCGAGCGTCAGCTGGATCTTCACCGGATCGACGCCGAGCTCCTGCGCGATCCGGTATTCGCTCATCGCCTCGTCGAGCTTGTCGAGGCGGAACAGCGCGGCCGCGAGATTGTGGTGCGCGTCCGCGTCGTCGGGATTCAGGTCGATCGCGTGGCGATGGCTCAGCTCGGCCGCTGCCATGCGGTCGAGGTTGTGATACGCGAGACCGAGGAAGTTGTACGCATCCGCGAGCGCGGGATCGAGTTCGATCGCATGCCGGCACAGGCGCATGGATTCCTCGTATTCGCCCTGCTGGCAACGCAGCTCGCCGAGCCGGCACCATGCGGGCGCGTAGCCGGGATCGATCTCGCACGCACGCTCGAACATCCGCGCGGCGCCATCGAAGTCGTTCATGCTGCGCAGCGACCGCCCGAGCGCGCAATGGCCTTCGGCGTCGTCCGGTTCGAGCCCCGCCCGCGCATGCTCGAGCGCGCCGTCGAAATCGTCGGTCGCCCGCAGCGCGGCCGCCAGCCCGCGATGCGCGACGCGCAGCGCGGGGTTCAGTTCGATCGCGCGGCGGTAGTGCACGCTCGCATCCGCGTGCCGCTCCTGCGCGCGCAGCACATTGCCGAGGTTACTGTGCGCTTCCGCGTACGCGGGATGAAATGCGATCGCCTTGCCATAGCTCGCCGCGGCCGCCTCCAGCTCGCCCAGGTCCTGCAGCACGTTGCCGAGGTTGTTGTATGCCTCCGCGTAACCGGGGCGCAGCTCGATCGCGCGCGAACAGCTCTGCATCGCCTCGCCCGGCTCGCGCGCGTCGCGCAGCGCGTTGCCGAGGTTGTTGTGCGCTTCCGGATAGTCGGGACGCAGCGCCACCGCGCGACGGTAGTGCGCGATCGCGTCGTCGAGCCGACCGCACTCGCGCAGCATGTTGCCGAGATTGTTGAAATACGACGCGTCCGGCCGCGCGGCGAGCGAGCGCTCCATCAACGCGAGGCCCGCGTCGTACTGCTTCAGCTGGCACGCGAGCAGCCCGAGGAAGTGCATCGCGTCCGGCTGTCCGGGCTGCGCGTGCAGGATCGCGTCGTACAGCGCCTTCGCTGGCGCGAGGCGGCCGGCCTGATGGTGCGCGAGTGCCTGCTGCAAGGCCTGCTGGATATCGTTCATGCTGTCTGTGCCGTTTCCGTATAGCGTGTCCACATGCCGACGAAGGCATCTTCGAGATTGCGTGCGAAGCGCGCCGCATCGCACAGCGGCGACGCGAGCGTGCGTGCGCGCAGCGTCGCGCGCAACGCCGCCAGCCGCGCACCGTCCTGCGCGGCCGCGACCGCCTTCGCGACATAGTCATCCTCATCGACGGCGATCCAGTCGGGCATCCCGGCCGCGTGCAGCAGGCTCTCGCAGATGTGCGTGACGAACCGTCCGCCCTGCATCCCGAGCACCGGCACGCCCATCCATAGCGCCTCGGCCGTCGTCGTGCCGCCCGGATACGGGAACGGGCTCAGCGCGACGTCGATCCGGTTGTACGCGGCGAAATAGTCGGCGCGCGGCGATGCGCCGTCGAACAGCAGCCGGCCCGCGTCGATCCCGTGCCGTGCGAAGCGCGCGGCGGTCGCGTCGCGCACCGCCGCCTGCTCGAGTTCGCGCGCCTTCAGCAACAGCCGTGCGCCGGGCAGCGCGTGCAGCACGCGCGACCACACGCGCACGACGTCGTCGCCGAGCTTCACGAGCTTGCCGAAACAGCCGAACGTGACGTGGCCATTCGCGGCCAGCGGCAGCGGACCGACCGCGACGTCGTCGGACGGCGGTGTGAAGCACAGGTAGCTGTCGGGCAGCCGCCACGGTTGCTCGACGAAATGATGTGCCTCGTCGGCCGGCAGCGTGTGCGCGTCACCGATGAAATAGTCGATCGCGTCGCTGCCCGTCGATGCGAAGAAGCCGAGCCAGCTCGCCTGCACGGGTGCCGGCTTCCAGCCGAATGCGGCCAGGCCGCTCGCCTGCGTATGGCCGGCGAGGTCGACGAGCACGTCGATGCCGTCGTCGTGAATCGTGCGGGCGGCCGCCTGCGGATCGGATCCGGCAATCGAACGCCAGACGGCCGCGTGCGGCTTCAGTCGCGCGGTGAGCGCGTCCGCCTCGTCGGACGTCGTGTACACGTACGGCGAAATGCGTTTGCGATCGAGATGCGCGAACACGCTTTCGAGGAAGATCCCGACCGGATGCTGCCGCAGGTCGCCCGATACGAAGCCGACTCGCAGCGCGCGCTGCCGCGCATCGGCCGCGCGTTCGCGCACATCATGCGGATGGCGCGTCGAACGCGCCGCGAGGTGACGGCCGTAGCGGCGCGCGTCGTTCAGGTAGTCGGCCGGGGACACGTTCGCCGATGCCGCCGCGGCGAACAGCAGGCGGCCAAGCACCTCCGCCGCGTCGTCGCTCGCGTCGTCGCGCACCAGCGCAAGCGCGTCGCGATACGCGGGCACCGCGGCGTCGACGTTGCCCTGCGCGCGCAGGATGTCGCCAAGATTCACGTACATCGACACGGTCGGGCGGCCGGCCGCCAGCGCCTGCCGGCAATACGCGAGCGCCTCGGCGTGCCGCTCGCGCTTGAGCAGCACGACCGACAGGTTATGACACGTGCCGCCGTCGGCCGGATTCAGGTCGAGCGCGGTGCGGTAGCACGCTTGCGCCGCGACGAGATCGCCCAGCCCGTGGTGAGCGCTGCCCGCCTGGTTGTGCGCGTCGGCGAGATCCGGTGCGATACGGATCGCATCCCGCGCATGCGCGAGCGCTTCCGCGTAACGCGCCTGGCGGCGGCGCACACCGCTGAGGTTCGCGTGCGCGACCGCCATCGATGGATCGAGCGCGATCGCGCGTGCGTAGTGCGCCGCGGCGGCGTCGAGGTCGCCCGCGTCGCGCAGCACGCCCGCGTAGTTGTTGTGCAGGCCCGCGTCGCCGGATTCGGCCGCGGCAGCGCGCAGCACGCCCGCGGCCTCGCCCAGTTCGCCGAGCGCCCACAGCGACAGGCCGAGGCCATGAGACGCAGCGGGCAGCGCGGGACTCAGTTCGATCGCGCGGCGGTAGTGCGCGATCGCATCCGCGTGCCGCTCCTGTGCGCGCAGCACGTTGCCGAGGTTACTGTGCGCTTCCGCGTACGCGGGATGAAACGCGATCGCCTTGCCGTAGCTCGCCGCGGCCGCTTCCAGCTCGCCCAGGTCCTGCAGCACGTTGCCGAGGTTGTTGTATGCCTCCGCGTAACCGGGGCGCAGCTCGATCGCCCGCGAACAGCTCTGCATCGCCTCGCCCGGCTCGCGCGCGTCGCGCAGCGCGTTGCCGAGGTTGTTGTGTGCTTCCGGATAGTCGGGACGCAGCGCCACCGCGCGACGGTAGTGCGCGATCGCGTCGTCGAGCCGTCCGTACTCGCGCAGCATGTTGCCGAGGTTGTTGAAATACGACGCGTCCGGCCGCGCGGCGAGCGAGCGCTCCATCAACGCGAGGCCCGCGTCGTACTGCTTCAGCTGGCACGCGAGCAGCCCGAGGAAGTGCATCGCGTCCGGCTGTCCGGGCTGCGCGTGCAGGATCGCGTCGTACAGCGCCTTCGCTGGCGCGAG